>JAWXBP010000171.1 GCA_034440135.1 Planctomycetia bacterium | reverse complement strand
GCCCGTTGCTGGCTTTCGACGTCGATGCGGCGATCGCGTTCCGTTCCCGCCCGCGCGGCATTGCCGGCACGGCAACTTACGCGCGCCGCGACCAACTTGGGGCGCTCTCGCCGCCGCCGGAACCGCGCGTGCCCGCGGAGGCGTTGAGCTATGTGGTTTCGCTGCACGAATCGGCGATCAACAATCTCGCCGAGCAATGGGGCGGCAAGCAACTCGACGAAGCCACGTTCTGGATGATCCTCAACGAGGAATTCAAGTTTCGCAGCGAGGACGTCGAAAACCTGCCGCCGGGGCGCGTGTCGTCGGTGGTGCAACTCGCGGACGATTTGCCGGTGACGTTGCGTCTCCGAGATTCCGGCATCGACGTGACGCTACGCGTGCGCGGCGCCGGTCCGGAAGGCGCGGTGCAACCCAGCGAAGTAGTCACGCTTCGCGTACGTTACGATTTATCGCCGTCGGCCACGGGAATCAGCTTGAACCGACGCGGCGAGATCGCCGTTGAACCGGCGACGAATCAATTCGACGTGGCGCTGCTGGAACGATTCTTCCCCGCCTTGTTGACGCCCCGGGCGCGATTCAACAATGCCGGACAAGGGCAGCGGATGGTGGTGCGGGATTTGCGACTCGACAACGGTTGGTTGGTGCTAGGCGTTGGTCCGGCGCCGGCGGCCCGTGTGACGCCGGAGGCGAAATAGCTATGAACAATACCATCGGCCGGCATCGCAGCGCATGGTCCGTCGTCACAGCGATGATCGCGCTGCTGCCGTGCGGCGGCGCCGTGGCGGATGAGATTGATGCGGCGTACGTCCAACGGTTCGCCGAGGCGCGATTGCTGCTGTGTTTCCAGGGCAAGGGTTCCTGCCTGCCCTATGACGCCGGCGTGTTACACGAGGCCCATGCCCGTGTTCCGGCGATTGGTAAGGGGCAAGTCGTCGTCGCGGGCAACAGCAGCGGGTCGATTCCGGCCGCCTACTTCTGTTGCTTCGGGTTTTCCGACGCCGCGGTCCGGCATGCCGAAGACCGCATGTTGAACGGAAATCGCGACGCCGTGCGTGATATGGAGAACCCGCATTCCAAGCTCTCGAAGCTGTCGCAGGGTAAGCGAACGGAAATTCCGCACGACGTGTTGCGCGAATACATTGGCTTCGCCTTGGGCGTGGCGAATTGGCGCGAGGCAGGGTCGATCGATGCGATCGTGCGGCAAAGCACGGCGCGGCCGCGGTTTCCGGTCGTGATCGTGGCCTGTAACAAGGAAGTGCTGGCGGACGCCCATCCAGACGACGGCAGCGCGGCGCGCGGTTTGAAGCGGATCGATCTCGATACGTTGACTGTTTCGTGGCGCGACGAAGTGTTTGCCTTTTATCAGAAACACCCGGAACAGTTCCGGCGGGACCATCCGCACTTGAAGCTCGGCGCAACGCCCCGCATTGGCCATGCGGTCACGTATTTTGTCGATCCGTCGATGTACCAGTTGCTCCAGCAGATTCCGGCCGACGAACGCCAGGCCGATTTGCGATTGATGACCGACGCCGCCGACGTGGCGCTGGCCATTCTCGCTTCGACCTCCGAGCCGACGTATTTCGATCCCGTCGTGGAACAGCAGCCCGCTAAGCTTGTCACCTGGGGAGCGCCGGGCGATTTGGGCAACGTCCAGCAGCGGACTTACTACGGCGGCTACATCGTCTCCGTGCCTGCGCAAGACGTGCGGCGCATGCTCCCGGGCGTGCGCGTGCTCGGCACCGGCTGGCGGCACAATCCGATGATCGCCCGCAAGCTGCTGGCGAATTGGTTGCTGGCAGACGTGGAAGCAGTCGCGCAGCGGGCCGAGTGGTGGATCGATCTGGAGGCGAACCCCAATGAGGAATTCCAATCGCACATGGGCGTGCGCGATTTGAGCTCTCAACAGGAGTTCGATTTCGGCCAACGCCGCGCCGCGGAATGTTTCGCCGGCCAGGCGGGTTTGCCGGTCTATGCATACCCGCCGCGCTGGGCGACGCCGGCCGAGCACGCCATTTGGCCGACGCAGGCCGTGGACGCTATGTTGGTGAAGGATGGACAAGGCGCGGAACGACTGAATACGATGCGCGGCATCGGCACATTGTTGTCACCGGACGCTAAGCCGTAGTTGAGCGACACCATCATGAAGTGTGACGCCCCATTGGGGCTCAACAATTGTTATTCGGGCCATTGTTCCAGCGGTTTGCACCGCTGGCTATTGTCTGGCGCCCCGTTGGGGCTGAATTCGAACGGCGGAAGGTGCATGATGAAACGCGCGACCTGGCTTCAGCAGTTCTGGTTTCTGGTGTGCTGGTTCCTGCTGTGTTGGTGTTGCCTGCTGGGCGGAGCGCCGGCGCATGCGCAGCGTTTTCACGCGTTGATTGTCGCGGACGCCTCGCCGGCTGCTGGTTGGGGGAAGTTCGCGCCGCATGTGCATTTTGATGTCACGTACATGTTGTCGATGCTGCTCGACAACGTGCCGCCGGATCGGTTGGAGTTTCGCATTCTGTCGATCGAACAGGACGCCGATGCGCGGCCGCAAGCGGTTCTGCAAATGCTCGACGAGTTGCAACCGGCGGCCGAAGATACGTTGCTCGTCTACTACACCGGGCATGGCGGGTCGGATGATCGCGGGCAGTATTTCGACCTGGTCGGCGGCAAGCTCTATCGCAACGACCTTCGCGCCACGATGAACGCCAAAGGCGCGCGGCTGGCGGCGCTGTTGACCGATTGTTGCAACGTGCGCAGTGACGGCGAAAAAATCGCCGCCGCCGCCCCCGGTCCGGACGAACCGCAGGACTACACGCCCGTGTTTCGCTCGCTATTCATCGAGCCGGCCGGTTCGGTAGATATCAACGCCTGTTCGCCGGGCGAGAGCGCCTTTTTCATTCCAGAAGCCGCGAACGAGTTTGATCAGGAATTTGGTTCGCTGTTCACCAAGGCGTTGTCCAACTACGTACGCAATAATCGCGATCAACAGGTCAGTTGGGAAGATTTGTTGTTGAACACCAGCTTGCAGGTGAACGTCTGGTTCCGCGCCGGATATCCCAAGGGGGCCACGATGGCCAAGGGGAACATTCGGCAGCTGGACCAGAACGTCTTCGCGATCGAATACCCGGGCATGCCCGAGGCGAGCGGCCAGCGGGCGGGCGTGATGGTCAAGAACCGCCAAGGCCGCGCCGTGATCATTACCGAGGTCCGCGACGGCTATCCGGCCGCCCAGGCGTACGACGTGGCCGCCAATCAATACACGTCGCTGCGGGCTGGGCAAGAAATTACGGTCGCGAACGGCCGGCGGGTCAAGACCGTCGATGAATTCCTGGCCCTGATGAAGGAATCGCCCCAGGTCATGCGGCTGACGGTCCGGACCTCGAACGGGGAGCGCGAATTCCTGATGCGGCTGCGTTATTAACGATTCTGCCGGCTGCGAATCCGTTCCTGTGGACGCTGGCCGCGGGTTATATTCTCTTGGATCGATCGCCAGTATGCGCGGTGGACGGCGTGTCCGTCTGCTCAGTTCGATCCCTGGAAAACCCTGCCGTGCGGCGCTGGAACCAGCGCCGCGATTGCCGTGAAACGACCGTGTTTGAGATCGCAGTTCGGCCAATTGCTCTTGGCACTGTTCCTGGTCGCCGGTGCAGCGTCTGCGCAGGAGGCGCCGCCGCCCTCGTTGCCGCCGCCTCCGACGGAGGACTGGGCCAAGACCTATTTGGCCGACGATCCGCTGGCCGGTGACGAGCAAGTCACGCTGGAAGAATTGCGCACCGCGCTGGCCGACGAAGGGCGCCGCGATACGGTCATCCCGCGCCATTTCGCGCGGGCGACTTTATCCGATGACGAACGCCGCGAGTTTCTGTTCGCGGCGTTTACGGATTCCTCGATGATCGTCCGCCGCCAGGCGGCGGCGCAGTTGAAATTGCGAAATTGGCTGGGCGACGCGACAAGCTCGGTGCTGTTGCGATTGGCGGACGCGAATGATCGTGAATCCAAATTCGCGGCCATCGTGGCGCTGCAAAACGTGAGTATTGCGCCTGAACAAGTATCGGACGCATATTGGAACGCCCTGCTGGAAGCGCTGGCCTCGACCGACGCGTCGGTCCGCGCTGCCGCCGAGTCTCAATTCACGCGCTGGGGCGCCGCGGCGGTGCCGTTTTTGATGGACGCCGTCGAATCTGCCGAGCCGAAATTGCGCAAGCCCGCGGCCGCCATGTTGTCGGTGCTGCTGCGGCCGTCCTTCCTGGACCAAAAAGGCGGTGGCGGCGGGAAACCGCTTGCGCCGGAAACCACGGAACAACCGCCCGCCGAGATCGTTGAACCGACGGCCGTCGTCCCCACAAAGGCGCGCAAAGGAGGGTCGACGGAACCGCAGGCGGTTCGCGATCGCGACGAAGCACGGCCCAAGGACGTGCGGGTCTATTTCGGCACCAACCGGCAATTGGTCAACGAAACGCCGGACCCGCAGCCCCGCCTGTACGGCATGCCGTTCTTGCTATTGGCCGCGGCGACGGCGATTTACTGGCGCTTGCGCACGCGTAAACCGGAAGCGCCGCCGCGCAGCCGCTGGGCGACGTCGCTGATCGTGTTGGCGATGAGCGGCGTGGCTTTGGGGAGCGTCACCGCTTGGAACGACGCATTGCGCACTCACTTTTCCGAACACGTCGGCGCGGATTTCGGTCCCCTGCGGAACCAGGAAGGCAAGATCTACTACGGCTATTGCGACGTCTCGATTCCGCCGACGCACTCCGTCGGCGTGGTCGAGCAACCGCTCTTAGGTCCCGACGACGAGGACCGCCACGTCTTGTTGCGTCGTACCGAGCGACTGGAGGACGAGGCCTTCTTCCAGTCGGTACGTAAAGTGCTTGACGGGTTGCCACGAGATCGACGTGACTGCTTTGTGTTCGTCCACGGGTACAATTCCAGTTTCGATCAGGCGGCGCGGCGCACGGCGCAGATTCATTACGATCTCAAGTTCCCCGGCGCGCCGCTGTTCTACAGTTGGCCGTCGCGGGGCGCGCTCCGGCATTACTTTGGGGATCGCAATGAAATCCAATACAGCTATCGCTACGTGAAGCAGTTCCTGCTGGAGCTGTCGGAAAAACTCGACGCCGACCGCATCCACATCATCGCCCACAGCATGGGCACGGACGCCGTGGGGCGCGCGATCGCGGAGATGGGAGATCGCGGCCGCGTGTTCGACCAGATTGTGTTGGCGGCGCCGGATATCGACGCCGACGTGTTTCGCGAGCAAATCGCGCCCGCCATGGCGGCCCATTCGCAGCGCACGACTTTGTATTGCTCCAACACCGATTGGGCTCTCGTGGCTTCGAACACGTTCAACGACGCCTGGCGCGCAGGAGATTCCAGCGGCGGCATCCTGGTCGTCCCGGGCGCGGATACCGTCGACGCGTCGGGCATCGACACCACGCTCCTCGGCCATTCGTATTACGGCGACTGCCTGCCGCTGTTGAAGGATATGCGCATACTGTTCGAGAAGAACCTGCCGCCGGCGGAACGCGAACTGGAGCCGGTCAAGTTGAGCGGACCCTCCGCGTATTGGATCTTCAAGCATCTGTTCGGACCGAAGACGAACGACGCCCACACGAGCCCGTAGCGCCAGCGAGGGGGAGTTGGCGCCGGGCGATAGACCAACCGCATACGCCAGGCAAACCGTATCAGCACGATCGAATGCGGTTTGGCGAACTGGAAGGTCGGCCTGGCGTTCGCGTCAAACGATCGCCGTTGTCCACTCTCCCTCGCCAGCGCTACGGGCTAAGTACACCCGCATAAAGTTTGATGCGGGGCGCCACTGGCGGCTTGTCCGCCAGTGCTGGAGTTGGGCTTGCTAACAAGATCAAAACCGCACTGGCGGACAAGCCGCCAGTGGCACCCATCGCATTATTTCTTCTGCGTGTGCACTTAGTGTCGGCGGGCTGGTGTTGGTACGCGGCCGCTCGCTACGCGGGCGGATGCTCTAGTAGCCAATCTTCGAGGATCACGTGCTTCACGACCGGCGCGCGAAGTAGTGCCGTGCGGGACGGCAGGATTGCCGTCAACCAAGGGCGGCGGGCCATGCCGGAGACGGCGCGGAGGCCGAAGCCGCCCATGGTGCGGCGTTTGAGTTGGGCGTCGATGTTCTCGCTCAGCCGCTTGTACGTGGCTGGAATCAGATTGGGTTCCGGGCCGAGATGGATCACCGTCTCGATGCCGCGCGTGAGCGTCGCGTAGATGGCATCCCAAAGCCGTTGCGGTTCATCCAGCCAGCGGGCGAGATGCGTGCGGCTGTTGTAGTCGTTGTAGGAAATTTCCCCCGTGACGAGCGATAACACGCGCGGCGCCGGCTCGACAAAACCGCCGGGCATCTGGAACATGGTCCACGCGGCGCGATTGGGAATCTGTTTTTGCCACAACAACGGCGTGTGCAGCGGCGGCCAGTGATGGGGATTCTTCCGCAGGTGCGTGGTCGCCGGTAAGACCGGATGCATGGACTGCCGAAAGCGATCGACCGTGTCGCCTTGCCCCAAGAGCAGCACCGCGTTGGGGGCCAACTGCGCGGAAATCGCGATCACGCCGTGGCCCTGCGAACAAATATGCAGGCAGTGGCGCTCGATGGCGGTCAGATCGAGCGCGGGGCCGATCGAGAACAGCACGCCCATTGTGACGTCGGTCGCCAAGTCCGCGCAGTCGTCGGCCATCGACAACAGCGTTCCGAGCACTTCCTCGAGTCGAAACACTCCGCCCGCGACGAGGGCCGTGACTTCGCCCAGGCTATAACCGAAGGCCAGGCGGACGCGGCGGTAGTCGAGCCCGTGCAACTCGCGCATGATTTCGAGGTGGGCCATCTCCACCGACATAATCAGCGCGATATCTTCGGCGAACGTGGCCAGCGAAGACTCGCGCCGGGACGTGACGCGCTCCACGAGGTCAAAGCGATGCGAGGACAAATCGGCCGCGGCCTGCGAGGCTTCGACAAGGTGGCGGCGAATGATCGGGCCGTAGGCGTCGTGGGCGAGCAATTCCGGCGTGCGGCCGAGATTGGTGATGTTGTAACCGCGGAACGCGCAGGCGGCGCTCGCCAGCGTGTCCTGAGTCAGCAATTCCATGTAAGCCTCGCCGCCAAGTGCCGTCACAGTTCGGAGGCGTGAGTGTACCCGATAGGACGGTGCGAGGGCAAAGCGTAAGGGCGAGTAGCCCTCATTCGCTCGCTTTAGCACTCGGCGCGGGCGGTGAACGCAACCGCGCAATCGCCGCGTCGATCTCAGCGTACATGCGCGATTTGCTCGCCGAGTCCCAGTTGACGGCGTGTCGCACGCCGGGCTGCAAGAAGTAGAGTGACGCGCCGTGCGGTTCCACGCCGAGCGCCTGTTGCAAGGCCGTCGTATACAAGAGCAATTGCGCTTCATAGCGCCGCGCTGCATTGGGAACGCCTTCCGCGCTGACTCGATGGGACTTGAAATCGAGAAGATGCCAATGGTCGTCGGCGTCTTGATATAGGCAATCAATCACGCCGTCGATTACGACCGCATCGTCCGGCGACGCGTCAATGGGCCAACGCAGACTGAACGGCAATTCGCGGTACAGCGCACGAGCGTCAGCCAGTTCCTTCAGCACGCCGGAAGTTGCCAGCCGTGACAGCAGGGCTTTCGCGAGTGGAATCTCCGGGGCGTCTGGCTTGACGAATCGCGGCGCCAACAAGTCGACTAAATTCTCGGGCGACTCGTTACTCGCGATGTCGAGCTGTTCGAGAGTCGCGTGGACCAAAAGCCCTAACGACAGCGCGTCATGCTGTGCCGATTCGTCGACCTCGGGCAGGACCGGATCGTCCGAATGCGGTTCCAGCGCACCGCTGAGCCGCGAGAAGGAAAACCTGCGACGGGCTTGATAGTCCACTTCAACCCTGGCTACGGATCGCGGGAGGCGCATCCCGTTGGCTTTCGCGGCGGGCGTCAGCGACGCGACGATCGCCTGCCAATCCGGTCGGGCCTGGTGTTCCAACTTCGGCCGCACGCAAGCTGGCTCGGACATCGTCACCCGCACTTGCGGCCGATCGTATTCGTCCGGCAGCTCCGCGAGCAGTTCGCCGGTTTCCAAGTCGAATCGCTTGGCGAGCAATTCCAGCCACGGTCCGGTAGGGCGCGTCAAATCCTTGACGCCGCTCGACAGGATCAGATAGTCGGCCGCGCGGGTTGCGGCCACATATAACAAGCGGCTGCGCTCGGCGCGATCTTCCTCGCTGTTCACCAAGCGACACATCTCCAGCCCGACGAGGCCCGTATCGCGCTTCGCCCGCACCAACGGACCGAGCTGCGGATCGAAGGCAATCTGATCCTGGCTCCCCTGCCGGCGCGCATTCAAGTCGGGCACGACAACGATGGGGAACTCCAGCCCCTTGGATTGATGAATCGACATCAATCGCACGACGTTGGCGTTCTCCGCCAGAGTCGCCGCCGGCGCTTCCTTAGGTTGTTGCCGCGTGAACTCCGCGAGCTGTGCGACGAAATCCCCTAACGTGAAGATGCCAGCGGCGTCCATCTCGCGGGCCTGGTCGATCAACTTATGTAAGTTGGCCAACTTGCGCTCGCCGAGAAATTCCGCGGTCAGCACGGCGTCGTAGCCGGTGAGTCGCAGTGATTCTTGCACGAGCGCGGCAATCGGCACTCGATCTTTGAGCGCGCGGAGCGTTTCGATCGTCTGCGCAGCAAACACGGCCTTTCGCTGCTCGTCCGCGGGCAATACGGCAGGCTGCGCACTCTGTGACAAACCGGCTTGCAGACCCTCCGGATGCTTAGCCAACCAATACAACGTCTCATCCGCCAGGCTGAAGAACGGGCTGCGCAGAACGCCAGCCAAACTGAGTTCATCCGCGCGACTCGTCACGGCGCGCAATAGATTCACTAAGTCAAACACTTCCTGCTGAGCGTAGAAGGCATGCCCGCCGACAACGTAGTAGTCGATGCCGTAGTTGCGGAGGGCCGCTTCGTACAGTTCGACGTGCGTCATGGCGCGGAACAGCAGCGCCATATCGCCCGGACGCGCGGCCCGTGCCGTCGGCGCGCCGTTGTCATCGTGCGCCAACACGATCGGCTCTTCGGAGTCGAGCATTGCGCGCAGCCGCCGGGCGATCCATTCCGCCTCGACCTCCTTGCCGGGCTGCCTGGCGGAGTCCTCTTCCGGATCCTCCTCGCTGCGGACCCAGAGGAACTCCACCGCGGGCGGCACGGTCACCTGCGGTCGGTTGGCTGTGAGCGGTTCGTACGCCGGGCCGAGTTCCTCGTGAAACAGCGCGTTAACGAACGCCAGGATTTCCGGCTGGCTGCGAAAGTTGCGGGTCAACGGCAACCGGCCGGATTCCGGCATCGATTCACGCAACGCGCGGAACACATCCGGCTGCGCGCCGCGAAAACGATAGATCGATTGCTTCAAATCTCCCACGAAAAATAGCTTGCCCTCCGTAAGCGCCGCGTCGCAGAGGGCCCGCACGAGATCGACCTGCAGCGGGTCGGTGTCTTGGAACTCGTCGACGAGCAGTAAGCGAATCTGCTCGGCGACATGCCGCCGCAACGGCGCGCGCTCGTCTCCGGTGAGCAGGTCGCGGGCCAGGATCAACAAGTCCTCGAAATCGAGCGCCGCCGCGTCGCGTTTCGCGGCGTCGTATGCGGCAATCACGACTTCCGCGAGCGCGATCAAATGCACGCCCAATTCCGCCGACAATCGCGCGCCCTCGGGAGAAAACTCCCAGCGGTTACGCTCCTTCAGGCTGGCCGTAATCCGCTCGCGAAGTTTCTCGGCCGCCGCGGCGAATCGGTCGTACTCGTCGACGCTCCAGTTGACTTCCAGCTTCTTCTTCGCTCCCTTAACGCCGGCTTGTTCCTTGATTTGCCTCAAGATCGGCACAATTTCTTCGCTCGTCGGCAAGCGATCGAACAGCTCGACCAACTGTTCGCAGCGCGCGCGCAGGTTGGCATCGCTGGGAGGCGTCCCACGGGCCATTTGTTCGACCGTGCGCCAGGAATGATGCTCTTGGAAGTCGCGTAGCTTGGCAGGGCGATAGACGTCGACGAAGTATTGCTGCCAGCGGGCGAGCAAGGCTTCGGCGCTGAGGCCCCGCCAGGCGTCAAGCCGGAATGCATGCCGCTCCACAAGCACCTGCCGCAACAACTCGGAGGCGGACCGAAGTCCGACCTGGAAGACCAGCTCCATCGACGAGGCGTGGCGCGCCGCCAGCAGATTGCGAAGTTGATCTTCGACGATCGCGTTCTGCAACGCGCGGGTTTGTTTTTCGTCCAGCACGGCGAAACGCGGATCAAGTCCGGCGTCGATCGCCTGCGATCGTAGCAGCGATACGCAGAAGGAATGGATCGTGCTGACCCGCGCGGCATCGAGTTGCCGCTCGATCGAGAGCCAGAAGTCCGCTTCATCCGCTTCCTCGGCGGCCAATAGTCGCTCGCGAGTCTTCTGTCGAATGCGCTCCCGCATTTCGCGCGCGGCGCGTTCCGTGAAGGTGATCGCCACGACTTCACTAAGTTCCGAGCGTACGGCCCGCGCGTCCGGCGCGATTTCCGCCAGGAAGCGCTCGGTGAGCACGAACGTCTTGCCGCAACCGGCCCCCGCCGAGAGCGCAATCGATACGCCGCGAGTTTCCAGGGCCTCGCGTTGCTCCCCGGTCAGGCCGAGGGGTGTTCCGCCGGCGGCTGCCATGTTTTCTCCAGCGAGCGAACTTGATTGACCCGACACGTCGTGTGGAAGTCGCACCGCGAGGTGCAATGCTTGTCGGTGTTGTGCATGGGAAACTCTGCGTGACGCAACCCGCGGACGAGCGCGAACACCTGGTTCTCAATCGTGTCGATGAGTTGACGCCAAACATCGGTCGTGCTCACGTTTTCGCCGGCTTGCACGCCGAGCTGCAAGTGCCCGGAGTATCCCTTGTCGGCGACCGACCAATAGCCGATCTGCCAGGGTACAGCGCCGTGTGGCGCGAGTAGCAGGCGCTCGACGGCCAGTGCATAGAGCGGCAGTTGGAGCGCCGCCGCGGACTCGATGGCGTTCTTCTTGGGATGCTTGCCGGTCTTGTAGTCGAGCACGTTGAAGACCAGGCGGCCATCCACGTCGGCCACGTCCACACGATCGACGCGTCCGGCGATGCGAATCGAGTCCTCGCCGCGACGCAGCTCCAGACATTCATCGACGGAGATGTCATCGCGGGCCGGCTCGCCTTCGCGCCGTTCCCGCCGCATGCCAAACGCGGCCTCGAAATGCAATGGCTGCATCGGCGTCGTGAGTCCCGACACTCCGGCATAGTGCTGGTGTTGCTCCCGATAGTCAACCAACCATTCCCGTAACTCGCGGCGTTGCAGGTCGTCGAGCGCGCCCGCGAGCGAAGCATCCTCCGGCGCTTCGGCCGCGATCGAATCCAACAGCAATCGATCAATCAACTCCGCATAGCTGTCGACGTCCAAGATCTGTGGATGGGCGCCCGGCGCGTGCATCACGTTCACGTGGCGATGCAATGCCGCCAATACGGAGTGCATCCGCGCGCCGCGCGTCATGTAGTCCGCCGTTAACTCCGGCTCCGGCAGAGGCGACAGGTTCAGCACACGCTCCATGAAGAACCGAAACGGACATTCACCGTATTGTTCCAGTTCGGTTGCGCTCCAAACGCGCTGCGGCCCAAATCGCTTTGAGCAATCGCGTTGCACGGCGCCGCTGACGAGCATCCCTTCAAACGGACCGAACACTTCACGCGTCGAACGAGCCTGCACGACGCTCAGCCCGCCCAGCACGTTGGCGGTCATCGCCGAGAGCGCCGGCTGCCGCGCTAATGCGTCCAAGGAATGAGACTCGCCGGACGCCGCGGCCACGACGGCGCCGACGCGCCAGTCGCGTTCGTTCCAGAGTTCGCCACGCGCTGGCAGCGGACTGAGATTCTCGGTGACATGCCGTTGAATCTCCGCGCCTCCCATCGCGCGTTCCGCTTCCGTGAGATATGGACTCGGCGATAACGGTTGCGCCCGGGCGTCGATGGCCGGATACGACAGATACAGCCGTCGCCGTGCGCGGGTGAACGTCTCGTAGAAGAGCAGCATTTCCTCTTCCGCGCGCTCTGCGCGGAGCACGAGCGGCAGCCCGGCGTCGCACAGTTGCCGGCATTCGGCTTCGCCATAGACGCGCCCTTCGCCCGCCGCGGCTGGGAACGCCTTCTCCGACATTCCGGCAACGAACAGGTACGGGATCTCCAACGCCCGTACGCTGGCCGCGGCCAGAATTCGGACGCGGCCCACTTCATCGGCCGGCTGCATCGTCGGCGTCGCGGCCGCCACGTCGCTGAGCCAGCGCACGAATTCGGCGGCAATGTGCTCGGCAGCGTCGCCAAGCTCATCCGACATTCGCGCCAAGAGCGCCGCGGCCTCCTGCAACTGCCGCCAGGCCGAGGCGTCCGCTGCGGAGAGCTCACGAAAGTAACCCAGCGCGCGAGATACTTGCTCCAACGACGCCAGCCAATCCGGCGCCAGCGCCCGTTCCGGCAGCGACGCAAGTTCTTCGCGAAGCGCCGCCAAGAATCGATGTTGCGCGGCAACGTCCATCTTGAGATCGTCCGGCGCGGACAGTGCCGCGCGTTCGCTGCGCTTCAGCAACGCCTCGCGGCCGCGCGGCAATTGCATCGCGCGCACGGCCCGTTCCACGGCCGTCGCGGCGCGAGTGCTCCAGCCGGCCCAAGGGGGGCGAAAGTACGCTTGGTTCAGCACGCTTAGCAGCGTGCGATGCGGCCAATCCTCCGCGTGCAACCGCAATAGTTGCAGCAGCGCGCTGACGAGCGGCGTGGCGGATAGCGATTCCGCTTTTTCCAGATAGTACGGAATCCCGTATCGCTCGAACGCTTCACGAACGAGCGGCGCGACTGAGTCCAGCGAGCGATACACCACGGCGATGTCCCCGGGCGCGACCGCGCGGCCGTCGTCTGAGTCGCCATCGATCAACAGCGACTTGATCCGCGTGGCGATCATTTCCAGTTCGCCCAATTCTCGGCTGGCCGCGAGGATTTCAATCCTCCGCGCGTCGTTTGACTGAACGACCTGCCGCGGATGGCCGAATACTCGCCGTTCCAGATGCTCCATCGCCGGCCAGGCGCCGGAACTACGCGGCGGCAGTTGCTCGATACAACAACCTGGCTGACGGCTCTTGATCTGCGTCGCGGTTCGCCTGGCTTTGGCGAACAAGTCGCTTCGTTCGTCGCCCGCTTCGTCCGGCAACGTGATCAGCGACCGCTCGGAACGCTTGGCGAGCAGTTCCAAGATTTCGTGTTCCGTGCGGGTGAAGTCTGAGAAACCGTCCGCTACGAGGATCCGCAGTTCCGGAAACGGGGCCGCCTGGCCATCCCGTAACTGAGCCCGGGCAAGCCAGATGAGACCTTCGGCGTCGAACCATTGCCGCCGTGTGAGCGTGGCCTGGTAGGATTCGTAGAGCATCGCCAGCTCGGCGTCCTTGGCGGTCCGGCCACGGCTTTCAGCCGCGGAGCGAAAGTCATCCGGCCAGATTTCCAGCCGCTTCCATTCGGCGATGAATTGCAAAATCAGGTCGATGAATCCGCGCGTGTCCGCCACGGCGTGAAAGTGGCGCAGTCGGCCGGATCGCCGGGCTTCGTCGATCAGGCGAGCAACGAGCACCCGCTTCTCGAGCGGTCCGATACGTCGTACCGGCTGTCGCGAGGCCTGCACGACGGCCGCGGCGAGGCCGGCAAAGGTGTGGACGCCGGGCGCGAGCACGGCTGCGCGCGGCGCGGCCGCTAGTATCTGCCCGCGAATCTGTGTCGCGGCGCGGCCGGAGGGGGCCATCCAGAGCGCTTGTCCGGGGCGCACGGCGGAGAACCGCGCGGCGTATTCGGCCAGGGCCAAGCTGGTTTTTCCGCTGGCGGCGGGTCCGGTAATCAGCGTCGGGGGCGGAGGCATGGCGTCACGTCCCTGTGATCCGTCGGTGGGAGCGGTCAGCAACCATCGTAATGGGATTCCCCCGGGCGGTAAGGCGTCGGCCGGCGCAGGCGTCGGGTTGTGGCGAAAGATTCACGCCGGGCCCCCAATTCGTTGGGTCTCGACGGGTAAACGCCGATAATCATCAAATACTATTTGACAGTTGGATCGCGGATTCACTACACTTATTGGGTTGAACTGCGCGGCTGCCTCGGCGGCGCGTTTCGATAACCTCGTCGATTGACGGGGAGGCGTGTCTCATTCGTTCTTTTTGTTCCAGAGGAGGTGCTTCATGTCCAACGTAGCGCGGAGACGAGGGGTTCACCCTCGTCGAGCTGCTGGTGGTGATCGCCATCATCGGTATTCTTATTGCGTTGTTGCTCCCGGCGTTGCAGGTGGCCCGCGAGGCTGCCCGTAAGGCTCAGTGCATCAACAACCTCAAGCAGCTCGGCTTGGCGGTGCTGAACTACGAGAGTACGTTCAAGATTTTCCCGCCGTCGTCAACCGGCCCGGTGAATCACTCGAGTTCCATTGACCCGGGCGCCATCTTTCCGCCGATGACAAGTGCGGCCAATCCGTTGGCCGTGCCGTACCCGAGTGCCGGCCACAGCTGGATTTCGCTGTCGCTGCCGTACTTCGAGCAAACGGCGTTGCACAAGCGGATCAACTTCAAAGCTGCGCCGTTTCTCAGCGTTGTCGAACCGATTACGGCGAACCGCAACAATCTGGTCGTGAAGACCGCGTTGCCGCCGGTGATTTGCCCGACGTATTCGGGGGATCCGATCTCGACCACGCCGCCATCGACGCCGAAGCAAACGATGAAGGCGGCATACCAACAGACTGATTTTACTGAGCCGGCGATTACGACCTACTTCGCGGCTGGCGCTTCGACGTGGTTGGACGCGCAGCAAAAGCGGGGTCTGATCAACAATGACGCCGAGACGTTCAATGGTTGGCCTTCTCCCAACACGGACGCGATGATCAGCCCGGTCAAGTCGCGCCGGTTCGCCGACGTCTTGGACGGAGCGTCCAACACCTGTTTGCTGGTGGAAAGCCGTGAGACGAACTGCAATTCGTGGATGGACGGTAACGTGGCCGCGGTGGTCGCCTTGTTGCCCGTTCCCACGCCGACGATCGTCGTCGGCGCCAATCTGAAGTATCCCAACGTGCGTTTCCCGCAGGTGACCGGTAGCAATCCAGCCAAGGTCGCCCTTAACAAGGGCGGCGTGCTGGACTCGTCGGATTCAACCGGCGATTCGTACGTGCCGACGCAGGCGACGGGCTTGATCAACAAGTGCGTATGGGGGCCGAGCAGCGAGCACAGCGGCGCCGTCAATCACCTCTGGGGTGACGGTCGCGCCAGCTCAATCGCTGACAACGTCGACGTGCAGGTTTACTACTCGAACTACACCCGCGCCGGCACCGAGCCGACCGGTGGCGAGGCCCCGTAGTCAAGCCTGAAATGAGAGAAAGCAACTCGCGCCGCCCCGACGATTCACTTCGCCGGGGCGGCTTTTTTTTGCCGCTGGAGGCGCCGGAAGGAGCGGGAACGCAATGTCTTCAGGATCGTCCATGCCGTGGGAAGTGGATGTCCGTACGGTCGATTCTATGCGCCGTACCGGGGAATCGTTTCTGCTGCTCGATTGCCGGGAGCCGGACGAGTACGCGACTGCCCGGATTGAAGGCGCGCTAATGCTGCCAATGTCCGAGTTGGCGGAGCGGATGGGCGAACTGAGCGAGCGTCAACAGGATTGCATCGTCGTCCATTGCCACCACGGCGGACGTAGTCTGCGCGTCGCGCGGTGGCTAAGAACTCAGGGTTTCGATCGAACCCAGAGCATGGCAGGCGGCATCGATCAATGGTCGCAAGAAATCGATCCGCAAGTTCCGCGTTATTGACGGTCCGCATCGCTGGCGCTGGGCCAAGCGACTATTTCCACTTCGCTACTGCGAAATCCGGAATTCCACCCCCTTTGAGGGATGGCACGGCAGTTTATTGGCGCGAATGGAACTTCGCGGCTGCGCCAACGCGAAAAACGATGGCGGATCGCCTCCAGCGCTTTGACAAGACGCAATCCGGGCATACCGTTCGTCATACTCTGCGACCTTTGGGGGGATAGCAATTCCCAGAGGTCGGGTAGAGCACGGCTATTGTCCAGGCGGAACTTTGTCAACGCTCACATCGGAGTAAGTCATGTCGATCATTGCGCGCCTGCGGCGCATGAGCATTCAGTCGAAAATGCTCGTTAGTTTGTTTCTGATTGGTCTCGCGCCGGCTGTGATTGTCGGCGGATTGGCGTATCGCAGTTGCCGCGACGGCCAGATCGCCGAGTCCGGCCTGCGGTTGCAGACACTCGCGGAAGAAACGATCGACAAAGTCGATCGCAATCTGTTCGAGCGTTACGGCGACGTGCAAGCCTTCGCCGCGAATCCAAAGGCGCTCGGCGACGTGGAAGCGTTGCGCGGCGCGGCGAACCACTACACGCGGCTCTACGGCATTTACGACCTGATGCTGATCGTGGATCGTGACGGCAAAATCATCGTGGCCAATACCGAGGCCTATAACGGCGACGCGGTGGACAGCGCGGCCCTGATCGGGCAAAGCGTCCGGGGAGAACCCTGGTTCGAAGAAATCGCCGCGGGTCGCGTCAAGTTCGGCGCCACGTTTTTCAGTGACATGGAACGCAATCCACGCGTGGCCGAGGTGGCGAAGACCAACGGTCTTTGCCTGGCCTACGCGGCGCCGATCGTCGATGAGCAAGGCAACGTCGTGCGCATCTGGGTGAACTGGGCCTCGTGGGACCGGATCGTCGGCGAGATCATGGTCAACCAGCGCAAGGGGCTCGAGGAAAAGGGCTACCAGAACATCTGCGCGCAGCTCATCTCGCAGCAAGGCGTCGTGTTGTTCGACGAACAACCGGCCGCGATTCTGAAAACGGATCTCGCCAAAAGCGGGCTCAATGCCGCGCAGCAGCTGGTCGCCGGCGACCGGGGTTTTACGACCGAGTTCAATCCGGAACTGAATACGAAGCAAATCAACGGTTTCGCGGCGTCGAAGGGCGCCTTGGGCTTCGCCGGTTACCGCTGGGGCGTGCTCGTCCGGCAAAACGCCGCCGACGCTTATCGCCTGGCGCGCTCGCTCGCGCTCACGATGGCCATCGTCGTCGGCGCGGCTGCATTGGTCGTGGCCGCCGTCTCCTATGGATTGACGCGGGCGATTTGCCGTCCGATCCTCAACGTCGTCGAAGTCGTCCAAGCGGCCGCGCAAGGCGAACTCACCAAGCGCGTCACGGTTCGTTCCAGCGACGAGATCGGCGCGCTCGGCACGGCGATCAATCAACTCTGCGACAGCCTGCAGCAGATGGTCCGGCGCGTGATCGACAGTTCGCGATCACTGACGCAGTCGGCGGATCAACTTGCGAACACGTCCGGCGGTTTGGAACAGGGCGCCGCGGACACCACGCATCAGACCGCCACCGTGGCGGCCGCGGCGGAACAGATGTCGGTCGGAGCTCGGAGCATGGCGGGCGCCGCTGAGCAAGTCTCCGCGAACGTGCGTACCGTAGCGACTGCCATCGATCAAATGGCCGCCAATATGACCGAGATCTCGAAGAACGTGGAAAGCTCGTCCGCGGTCGCTCAGGAGGCCGCGTCGCTGGCGGAGCAAAGCAATGAGCGTGTGCAGGCGCTCGGCGTTGCGGCGGAGGAGATCGGAAAAGTCATTGATGTCATCCAGGACATCGCCGATCAAACTAACCTGTTGGCACTGAACGCCACGATTGAAGCCGCCCGCGCCGGCGAGGCTGGCAAAGGCTTCGCGGTCGTCGCGACGGAAGTCAAAGAATTGGCGAAGCAATCCGCGGTCGCCACCGAGGGCATCCGCAACAAGGTGCTCGGCATTCAAGCTTCGACTGGCGAAACCGTGAAGTCGATCGCCCAGATCGGCACGGCGATTCGCAAGGTGAACGACTCCGCGAAATCGATCGCGACGGCCGTCGACCAACAAAACGGCGCCACACGAGAGATCTCGCAAAACGTCGCGCGGACGAATTCCGCGGCCGCGGTCATGGCGCAGAACGTGTCGGAAAGCGCCGCGGCCTGCCAGGAGATCGCGGTGAATATCGTCAAAGTCGAACGCTCCGCCAAAGAGACGGCGCAAGGCGCGACCGAGACGCGCACCGTCGGAGGACACATGCAGTCGCTGGCCGGGGAATTGCAGTCTCTGGTGGCGCAGTACAACGCTTGACCCGGGACGACTACTTTTGGCGCGGCGCTTCGCGGCGCGCCAAGAGTAGCTCCAGGTAGCTGCATCGCTCCACCGCTGTCAGCCCCAGTTCGGCTGCCAGCGATTGGAGCGACTCCCGCGCGCGGTCCAGTGCCAGGGCCGTGGCCTGAACTTCCAATTCGCAAAAGCTTCCGACCTCCGCGACGTCGTCGAGAGCGATCTCGAAGTCGAGTCCCTGGAAGGCGATCTCGCCAATGCGCCGCGACTTGCGAACTTCGGCGACCGGTCGAAATCGCAGCAATACGAGCAACTCCGCCCAGCGCTCTTCATCCGCCGTGAGCGGCAGTTCCAATTCGCGGCGCGTCTTGGTCGTGGCGTCGAGCTTTGGGCCTTTGTAAGTGATGAACACTTCGTTGCCTGAGCGACGAATTCGCAACGCTTCGTCCGTTAGGGCATAGTCGACGCTCGGATGATTGAAATACCGATCACACTGCGCGATCGGAGTACCGAATGTCACGCCACGTTCGGTCAGCCGCGCTTCGAGCGCCGCCGCGTCGTTCACGCGAAACTTCTGCTCTACCTCAAACGACATCGAAGTTTCTCCCGCAAACCCTAGTCGCCTCTCGCTAGGCGAAAGGTTCTTTTCCTTTCGCGGAGCGAAAGGCGACTGTCAATGCGACACAACCGATTGCTGCTCGCAGCTCGATTCCCTCAGCGCCGCGGCCACCGTGGCCATATTCACCGGAGTGATGACGCCGCACTCGTAAACGATGCCGCGCAGCAGCGATGCCGGCGTGACATCGAACGCCGGGTTGTAAACCTTTACGCCACTCGGAGCCGTTTGACGACCGAACCCGTGCGTGATTTCCTCCGCAGCGCGCTGCTCGATCGGAATTCCGTCGCCACTAGCGAGACTCAGGTCAAACGTACTCGAGGGCGCTGCCACGTAGAACGGCACGCCGTGCGCCGCCGCCAACACTGCTACGCCATAGGTGCCGATCTTATTTGCGACGTCGCCGTTCCCTGCGATTCGATCCGCCCCGACGACGACGGCCTGCACGCGGCCGGATCGCATCACTTGGGCGGCCATGTTGTCGCAGATCAAGGTGCACGGGACTTCTCGGGCCATCAATTCCCAGGCGGTAAGCCGCGCGCCTTGCAGCAGTGGACGCGTCTCATCGACCCAGACGTGGAGTTGCTTGCCATCTTCGTGCGCTTGGAAAATCACCGCGAGCGCCGTCCCGAAATCCGAGGTGGCCAGCCCGCCGGCGTTGCAGTGCGTCAGTACGCCGTCGCCGTCTTGGAGTAGCGCTGCGCCATGCCGGCCAATCGCGCGGCACATCGCGCGATCCTCCGCTTCGATCGCCCGGGCTTCTTGTAGTAATCGCTCCAGCACTTCGCGCGGCGAAAGGCGCCCCGTTTGCGCCTCGGCGGTGCGGCGCATGCGTTCCAGGGCCCAGAACAAATTCACGGCCGTGGGGCGACTTCCGGCAAGTTGCTGAATGGACGTTTCAAGCGCCGCGACGAATGCCGCTTCATCGCGATGAAGCTCCGCTTGCAAGCCCAGGCAAACGCCGTACGCCGCGGCGCAACCGATGGCGGGCGCTCCACGGACCGCCAAGGCGCGAATCGCCACGACGAGTTCGTCGACGGTCGCACAAGCGAGATAGCAGACCTCTGTCGGCAGCCGCGTCTGGTCCAGCAACCGCAACACGCCCGGCAATTCGCCAATCCATTCGAGCGTCCGCGGAATTGTCATGGGCGATCTATCGAGTGAGGGAGTGCGTCCTTTCACTCATACTAGTCCGACGCAGCAGCGATTGGGAGAGGAAGCCTCGTACAAGAATGCGTCGACGGTGCTCAACTCGGGCCCGTGTTTCTCGCAAATACCTAATCGTGACGATCATCGTCATCGTGGCGACGGCGGTCTCCGCGGCGGCCGTTCTTGCCGTCATTGCGGTCGTCGTCCCGCGGACCAAACGGCCGTCCGCCGGGCGGCGGCGGCATGAATCCGCCGGGGCCGCCGAACCGCGTATCGCCGTTTCTTAAGTACCACTCGTCGTTCAAGGCCTGGCGGGCTTGTTCTGGCGGCAGGGAAAAGATCTCGTTCTTCCGGTCGACTGGCAGCTTTTCCAACAAGTCCTTGTAGTCCCTGTCGGCAAATCTTGGATCGAAGTTGCGCATCTTTTCGGCGAAATCGCGCGCCATCGTTTGCAACCAACTGCTCAGCACCAATTTCTTCATGTCCGCGTTCAGGCACTCCTCGAGCCGGCCGGCCGGGACTTCGGACAGTCGCGATTCAAGCAGCTTGAAATCGACTTCATTGAACGGCAAGTCCTCCAGTTCTCCGTTTTCCGCGGCGCGGAAGATCACCAGCACCGCCTGCCACTTCTTTTTGTCGCGCTGCATGGCTTCCAGCAACTCTGGCCGCGGCACCCACTGCTTGCCACGCGCAATGCGGAGCAATTCATCCGCCTCTTCTTCTGCGTACTCGCGAACCCACTCAAAAACGACAGCCCGGTCCGGTTCCGGCAAATCCGCGGCGATCATGTCCTTCACGCGCGCAATGCGCGCGCCAGGCGCGTTGAGACTGCGCAGCTCGTCGCGTTGCCCCGTGGAGAGTGACGACTGCCATTCAAAATAGCGAATCATGACTTGTCGCAGCTCGGATTCGTTGGGATCGGCACGGAGCGCCACCTCCAATTGCTCGATCCGTAACCGCTGGTTTTCGTCCAGCCCTTCGAAATCGACGCGCGTCTTGGCAATCAAAGCGCGATCATCGTCGTTCATCGCCGCCAGCCGTGCCAGGTTTGTTTCGACGAGCGATTTGCCGGGGCCAGTTGCCGCAGTGGCCGTGGCGGCATCCGTTGGCTTACTGTCGAACAAACTCGCCTGGTGCAATTCGCGGAGGAATTCGATATTCCGCACCGCGCGGAACGCGTCGTAGTTCTCCAAGATCGGCAAATCATTGGCGAGTTGCTGGTTCGGGTCGGGCCAAAACCAGCGCACGGCGACGAAGCTCACGAGCGCGCACGCGGCCAGCAACGCCACGCCGCGCATCCACGAACGCGCGCTCCGACGCATCGCGAACGTGCTCGCCTGCGAGAGCGCCTCCTTCGCGACCACGGCCTCGACCGTCGTCGTGGCGAACGCCTCGTTCACTTCCGCGCGCGGCAAGGTTTCCAAGGCGTCCCAAACGCGCGTCAGCTTTCGGAGCGATTCGCGCACGCCGGGCTCGGAGACCAACCGCCGTTCCAGTTTGGCGCGTGCATCGGCGTCTAGCTCGTCGTCCAGATAGGCGACCAGCTCTTCGTCCAACGCGTTGGGTTCCCGGTCGTGCCGGGCCGGCGCCGTCATGACGGATCGGGGTGATCGCCCCGCTCCAGGTAAGGTTCCAGAACTCCTCGCAAATTGACTCTCGCCCGGGTCAGCAACGACTTCACCGCCTTCGTGGTCATCCGCATCGTTTGGGCGATTTCCTCGTAACTCATGCCCTCAAATTTATTCAACAAGACCGCCAAGCGTTGTCGTTCGCCGAGGGTTTCGACGGCCATCCGCACGACGTCCCGCATTTCGGCCTTGTCGATCAGCCGCGTCGGCATCTGTCCGCTGGCGGCCTGCGCCAATTGGTCGAGCGACATGACGGCCTGCGAGTCGCCGGACGGTTTGCTCTCCCAATGCACTTCCCGCCGCCGCCGTTGCGACCGGAGCGCGTTGGAAGCGACGTTGTTCGCGATCGTGTACAGCCAGGTCGAAAACTTCGACCCCGGCACATAGTTTTTTCTGGCCCGATAGACGCGCAGGAAGGTTTCTTGCGCCAAATCCTCGGCCAATTCGCGGCGGCCCACCAGGTGTTCGAGGACCGTGACCAAGCGATTCTGGTAGCGCAGCACCAATTCCTCGAACGCGGCCGCGTTATCGGCGCGCACATCCAGCATCAGGCGCACGTCGGGGTCGCGCTGTTCGTACGTTTGCCCCGCCGGTTCGCTCGTGGCCAAGCCAACTCCCATGGACATCGCCCGCCAGGGTGGATCGCGGAGCGTCGTGGGCGAGAACCCGCCGCGCGACGCCTCCGAAAACCAATGTAGTCGCCGCCGCCGCGCCCGGCCAGTCGCGGCGGCGTCGGTCCCGTCGACCGCCTAGGAATTGAAACCCCATACAGGGGCCTGGGTTTCTGCCGTGCGGCGTTACGGATCTTGCGCTCATGTAGCCCACGTGGCGCTCACGGCCGCTCGTGCTAAGCTACCGTGCCGTCCACCCCGTTCGATTCGCGCGAGACCGCATTCATGGCCCATACGATCGTCATTTTCGGAGCGTCGGGCGATCTGACCAGCCGGAAGTTGATTCCGGCGTTGTATCAACTCTACCGCAAGGGACGGCTGCCCGCGGACACGCGTGTCGTGGGGTTCTCGCGGACGGAATTCACGCACGAGGCCTGGCGCGAGCAGCTCACGGAAACCACCCGCGAATTCGCTGGCAAGGATTTCGACGATGCGAAGTGGCAGGAATTCAGCCAATCGATTTTCTATCAGTCGGGCGATATCGGCCGAGGCGAAGATTTCGACGCCCTGGCGAAGGCCCTGAACGAGTTGGAAGGGGGCCAGTCCACGTCGCGCGTGTACTACCTTTCGACCGCGCCACAGTTTTACGCCGAAGCGACGGCGCGACTCGGCGCGGCGGGATTGGCGGAGGAATCGCACGGCGGACGGCGGATCATCATCGAAAAGCCGTTCGGGACCGACCTGGACTCCGCACAAAAGCTGAATGCCGCGGTACATCAGGTCTTCGCCGAGCGGCAGGTCTACCGCATCGACCACTACCTGGGCAAAGAGACGGTGCAGAACCTGCTCGTCTTGCGGTTCGCAAACGCGATCTTCGAGCCGATCTGGAATCGCAACTATGTCGATCATGTCCAGATCACGGCGGCCGAAGAAGTCGCCGTCGGACGTCGCGGCGGGTACTACGATCAGGCCGGCGTGCTGCGCGACATGTTCCAGAACCATCTACTGCAATTGCTGATGGTCACCGCCATGGAAGCGCCGGTGCGACGCACCGCCGACGCGATCCGCGATGAAAAAGTCAAAGTGCTGCAAGCAATTCGCCCGCTCACTCCGGAGGAAGTTGCGCGGGCGACATTGCGGGGGCAGTATCGCGGTTATTTGGAAGAGCCAGGCGTGGCCGCGGACAGCGAGACGGCAACGTTTGCCGTGGTGAAGCTGGGCGTCGACAACTGGCGCTGGCAAGGAGTGCCGTTTTATCTGCGATCCGGCAAATGGATGTCCTGCCGCACAACGCAAATCGTCATTCAATTTCGCCAGCCGCCGTTCATGATGTTCGAGGACGGCAAAGACGCGTGCCATCAAGCCAACCGGCTCGTGATTCAGGTGCAGCCCGCCGAGGGAATTCAACTGCACCTGCAAACCAAGGTGCCCGACGCCGGCATGAAGATGCGGCTGACCGATCTCGATTTCCGTTTCGACCGCAGCTTCGCCGGCGTGATGCCGGAGGCTTACGAGCGACTGCTGCTCGACGCCATCAACGGCGACGCGAGTCTCTTCGCCCGCAGCGACGAAGTGGAACTCGCGTGGGGCATTGTCGATCCCATCCACCAGGCCTGGAAAGAGACGCGTCGCCCGGCGATGCTCAGCTACGAACCCGGCCTCTGGGGCCCGACGGAATCGACCGACTGGATGGAAGCCGAAGGCCGCAGCTGGTTCGATACGTGTCCGGTGCTGCGGTAATTTGTAGGTCCGGCTTTCCAGCCTGACGTGCTACGCTTTTACATGTGGACTCCCGACCGTGCCACGGCTGAGCGTGGTGACATCCGGAACGGGAGACCTGCGTCGGCCCGGTGGCACGGTCGGGAGACCGTGCCACAACATCATCAGACTTTCCAGCCTGACTCGTGGCACTCGCGCATTGCCGGTCCGACACGCTACCTGACGCCAAGTCGTCTTCCGTCAGCTGGAAAGCCTGACCTACTTTCTCTCCACTTCCCGCCCCGCAATGGCGCCGTCCGCGCCGCCTTCTTGGATTGAGAACTCGGCGTAGACGGGGCAATGATCGGAGACCGCCGAGGCTTGGGCCGTGGTGAGATTGAGATCCCGGATTAGATCGACGACGCCGGCGCGCCCGGTGAATTCCGTCGTGGCATGCGCCATAAACAGGATGTTGTCCAACTGCGCATTGCGGAGCGTGTTGGTAGTCGTCTTGCCCGTCACGACGGGCGTGAGCTGCGAGATCTCGCCAAGTTGCCCCAAATGACGGACGTCGGCGTTCAAGTCGCCGAGCAAAATCACATCATCTTCGCCTCGGCCGTCACGTTGCACCGCGCGGTAGACATCGTCCAGGACATTGACCTCGCGCGCGACTTCATCCGGGTCGACATGAATGTTGATCAACGTGAACGTGAACGCTTCCTGCGCGCTGGGCCCGCGAACGCGAAAGCTGGCCACCAAAGGTTCGCGATGCAGCAGGTCATCGGGGTCATCGATTGTGTAGACGGAACTGGGATCGACCTCGATGCTGGCGCGGTTGTAGATGAAGGCGTATTGTTCCTTGCTGTTGGAACGTCCCAGCCGCGGCCCAAGCACGTAGTGATAGTGACCCCCGCCAGCGTTGACTTGTTCCAGGAAACGGGGGATTTGGTCGACGCTTTGCGCGCGAATCTCTTGCACGGCGACGACGTCGAACCGCCGCATAATGTCGACCAGCGCCGCCACCGCGGCCTGGTGCTCGAGTTTGCTTTCGCCGAACACCTGGATATTGAAAGTCGCCACGCGGATGGTGTTGCTGGACCGCGCCACCGGGGGCGCGGGTCCCAAGTCCGGTCCGGCCGCGCCGCGCCGGCGGACCGTGAATTGATCAAGAGTTCCCGAGAACTCGTAGTTCGAGTACACCCAGGCGGCCGCCGCCACGAGGACGCCGAGCACCCCAAGTCCTTGTAATCGCCGCGACACGTCACCCCTCCTTGGGCCACATTCTGGCGTTGCATCACCGCCGCGCTGCGCGCGGAGGATAGTCGGGATCAACTACTAGTTCCAGCTCAATGTTCTTCACGGCCACTGTCGCTCTCCACCGGCAGGGGGGGTGGGTGTGGTCTGGTTGGGTAGTTAGAGTAAGAGTCCCCATATTTGGCGAGCCTGCCCGGTTGTCGTTCGTGCTCCTGAATGGCAGGAACGATGCAGGCCCTTTTGTGCCCGCCGAACCGCCACAGGCACACTGGTCCCGCGAGGGCCGTTTTGGCCTTCAATGAGATGATCGCCGGCGCCGGCGAGCCGCCTAGTTTTGCCCCCGAAGCATCGCACCCTGATCACCGTGGAGGTTTCCCGCATGTTGTCTCGCTTTCGATTTCTCGTCCTCGTTCCGCTCCTAGCTTGCGTCTGGGCGGATGCCGCTCCTGCTGGCGAAGAAAATGAAATCCTCGTTGCCGACCGGCTGACGAATCGTGTGCTCCGTTACGGCGGCAGCGACGGCTCGTTGATTGGCGTTTTGGTCGACGATCCGATCAACCTGGACGAACCGAATGGCATGGCGTTGTCCCCTGACAAGTCGAAGCTGTACGTCGCCAGTCGGCAGAACAGCAGCATCGTGCGCTATGACTATAACGGGTTCGAAGTGGCCAACCCTACCGTACTGGTCACCGAGGGCCTGACCACGCCCTCCAGCATCTTGCTTGAGCCGGGCGACAGCAAGTTCTACGTTTCCAATCTGGGCGGCGCGGCATTCGACGGTGCGACGGTAGGCCAATTCAATGCGGACGGCTCGAGCGCCGGCGCCGAACTGACCGGCGGCTTGCCTGCCGGGCGGACCGGCCTGGCTTTTGCTCCGAACGGGGACTTGTTGGTCAGTTCGTTCGGCACCGGCGAGATCCTCCGTTACAACGAAGCAACATCGTCCTTCGAGACGTTTATTGGCCCCGATCAAGCCTTGCTGGGCGCAGGCAACCTGATCGTTGACGCTAACTCGCTGTATGTCGCCGCTGGCTTCACCGGCGCGGTCATGAAGTTCAATGCGACGACCGGAGCGCCCGATCCGACCTTTGCGCCGATTTCGGGGCTCGTCTTTCCGGCCAGCCTGGCGCTCCTGCCGAATGACGGAGGTCTGCTCGTCGGCAGTCTCGGCTTTGTCGATGGCACAGGCCGCATTGATAAGTACAGCCTGAGCGGAGAGTTCATCGAGACGTTCGCCGACAACTCCGCGGCGGACCCCGCGCTGGGATTCGTCGAGGCCACGGGCCTATTGTCCGTGAACTCGTTCCTGGAGGTTTTCCAGGTCGGCGACACGGATGAAGACGGCGACGTGGATATCACCGATCTCAACGGCGTGCGCAACAACTTCGGCGAACAAGGCGCCACCGACGGATCGTTGGTCGGCGACGCGTTTCCGTATGACGGCGTCGTGAATGTGGACGACTTGAACGGCGTGCGCAACAACTTTGGTGTCAGCCCGCCAGGCGGCTCCGCCGTTCCGGAACCGTCGACGGCGATCTTGGCCCTGGCTGGCTGCGTCGTCTGCGGTCTGGTGAAGCGCCGTCGCCGCTAGGCGATTGGCGATTGCCAAGAATTTGAATTCTCGCCGAGGCTCGCCGTTCCCAAAACGGCGGGCCTCGTTTTATTTGTGTAGGTCCTTCAGGAGTGGTCGGCGCTTTCCCGCTTCCGGCGATTTCTCTTTTTATGCCGGCCCGCCCTACGCTGGGACCCGAACTGGCCGTCGGTTTCGTCTAATAAGCGAGACCGACCGGCGTTGTTATTCTTGGAACAGCTAAGAGAACCCGGTCGGAACGACTTCTCCGGGGTGCGATTCGAATGGGCGGCGAAGGTTCGGCGGAGCATGACCGATGGCTGCGGGACGCCTTGGAGCGTCACGAAGGTCCGCTGATGCGCTACGCCTGCCGGCTGGTCGGCGACTTGGAGCAGGCCCGGGACATCGTTCAGGAAACCTTTCTCCGGCTCTGCCGCGAGACCCAGGCCAACCTGGACGGACACCTGACGCCGTGGTTGTATCGCGTCTGCCGGAGCCGGGCGTTGGACTTCAAGCGTAAGGAGGGACGCATGCGTGAACTTGCCGAAGACGTGGCCACGCCGTTCGTGAGCCATGAGCCGCTGCCCGACTACCGCGCCGAAGCCCGCGACGACCATGCCGCGGTGACGCGCTGGCTGTCGACGCTGCCGACGAATCAACAGGAAGTCGTCCGCCTCAAGTTTCAAGGCGGACTGAGCTACAAGGAAATCAGCGAGGTCACGAATCTCACCGTGACCAACGTGGGGTTCTTGCTGCACACGGCGATTAAAACCTTACGCGGAAAGATGGTTGAAGCGTGAGTGAGACGGTGAATCCAATTGAAACGCAGAGGCGCGGAGACGCTGAGAGATTGCAGACGCATGTTGTGGCACGGTCTCCCGACCGTGCCACGTGGCGGGTTTGCGACGCATGGAGACCTTCGGTCGGGCCGGTGGCACGGTCGGGAGACCGTGCCACAACAGAGGTCTCCCGACCGTGCCACAACAGAGACCGTGCCACAACAGTGCCGTTCGTGACTTTCGTGGTTACCCAGCATTCATTTCCTCATGTGAGGAGTTTCTGAAAAATGTCGCTAGATCCCGACGACCCGCGTCTGATCGACTACGCTCTTGGCGAGCTCGATGAGTCTGCGCGCACTGAACTGGAGCGCGAGCTCGCTGACTCCCCCGAAGCCGCGAAAGCGCTGGCGGAGATTCGCCGCGTGACCGGCATGTTGAGCGCCTCGTTCGCCGATGAGCAAGGCCCGGCGCTCGACGCAGCGCGCCGCGCCGCGATCCTGGCACAGGAGCCATCCGTCAACGGCGCACCCGCGACGGTCGCAGCCACCAGCGCACCGGCACATCGCTTCTGGTCACTGCGGCACATGCTGGAACTCGGCGTCGCCGTCGGCATCGGCGGCGTGGTGACCGCGCTGGTGTTGCCCTCGATTCAATCGAACCAGGTCGCAGTTGGTACGTCTGCTCGCCCAGACTCGACGACGATTAATCCACCGGTCCTTGCGTCCATGGGGGAAACGCCGACTGACATGGGTATGGAATACGAACAGGGCTCTGTCGCTCACTATGAAACGCAAGAAGGCAACAGCGCCGACACCGTTGCAAAACCGGTTTGGGAGGTTCGCTCAAAGGAACAGAATTACACAGTATCGAAACCGGTGTATGCCACCGCGCCGCAGCAAGGTGCTGGCGAAGACAAGGCGGCGACCATCGACGAAGCGATGTCCGAAAGCGGTGAAGGTGAGAAGCAGCTCTCCGACCTGGCCTCCGTCGCTGCGAACAAACCCGCTTCGCAGCCTGCGCAAGCTGGCGGCGGCCAAGGGGGCTACGCCGGTGGTTCGAGAGGTGGCAGCCCTTACGGCCCTCCAGCCGGTGGAGCCAGCGACGGTCTTTATGATGGCCGTGGATACGCTCAAGGTGGCGATAGCTCTTATCGTCAACGAGGCGCCTCGCCGGCGACAGCCAGTGGCCCGGCGACCTACTTTCGTTTGTCGACGCCACTGAGCGCGGACGATTATTCCGAAGAGTCGCTGGCGAAACTGTCGAGCGAAGCGAAGTCGCCGTCGATGTCGCTGGGGGCCGATTTCGTTGAAGTTCAAGACGGTGAGTCCAACACCGAAGCCTACGACCAGATCATCGAGAACCCGTTCAAGCAAGTCGCGCAGGAACCGCTTTCCACGTTCTCGATTGACGTCGACACCGCCTCCTACGCCAATGTGCGGCGGTTTCTCACGCAGGAAACCTTGCCGCCACCGGGCGCGGTGCGGATCGAGGAAATGCTGAACTACTTCAGCTACGACTACGCCCCGCCAACTGGCGACGACCCGTTCGCGGTGCATGTCGAAGTGGCGCAGTGCCCATGGGAAGCGAAACATCGGCTGGTGCGGATTGGCATCAAGGGACGCGAAGTGGCCGTCGACCAGCGCCCGGCGACGAATCTCGTCTTCCTGATCGACGTCTCCGGTTCGATGCAGGACGCCAACAAGTTGCAACTCGTGAAGACGGGCCTTCGGCTGCTGACCGAGCAACTGTCGGAAAACGACCGCGTCGCGATGGTCGTTTACGCCGGCAGTTCGGGGCAGGTGCTCGCCAGCACGCCGGGCAATCAAAAGGAAACGATCCTCGCCGCGCTCGATCAGCTCGAAGCTGGCGGCAGCACCAACGGCGCCGGCGGCATCGAGCAAGCCTACCAGGTCGCCGTCGAGAACTTTGTCCAGGGCGGAGCGAATCGTGTGATCCTCTGCACCGACGGCGATTTCAACGTCGGCGTCACGGATGAAAGCCAACTCGTCAGCCTGATCGAAGGCAAAGCCAAGTCCGGCGTGTTCCTTTCGGTCCTCGGCTTCGGCATGGGCAACTTCAAAGACGCCACGCTGGAAAAGCTCTCCGACAAGGGCAACGGCAACTACGCCTACATCGACACCGAACGCGAAGCCCGCAAGGTGCTGGTCGAGCAACTTTCCGGCACGCTGCTGACAATCGCCAAGGACGTCAAGCTGCAACTGGAGTTCAACCCGGCGAAAACGGCCGCATATCGGCTGATCGGCTATGAGAATCGCATCCTCGCCAAGGAAGATTTCAACGACGACAAGAAAGACGCCGGCGAGATCGGCGCGGGTCATACCGTCACCGCGCTGTACGAAGTCATCCCGGCCGGCGAACCGGTCAACACGCCCTCGGTGGACGAACTTGAATACCAGTCCGTCGGCGGCCCCACGGAAGCGGCGAAGCAATCGAGCGATCTACTGATGCTCAAGCTCCGCTACAAGCAGCCGGACGGCGACACGAGCAAACTGATCAAGACGCCGGTCGCCGACAGCGAACAGAAAATCGGCCAATCGAGCCCCGACTTCCAATTCGCCTCGTCGGTCGCCGCCTTCGGCATGCTGCTGCGGCACTCGCAATACGCCGGCACGATGAACTACGGCGCGGTATTGGAAATGGCCCAGCCGGGCATGTCCCGCGACGCCGAAGGATATCGCGCCGAGTACATTGAACTGGTGAAGACGGCGCAACGGTTGAGCGGCGGGAAGTAAAGTGGACAGATCGCCGTTTCTCCAACGAGCGCTGTTTCAAGAAAAGCCCAGGGCAGGCTGCAGGAATCGTTGCAGATGGGACGATTTCTACAGCCTGCCCTGGGCTTAGCGCGCTGCGCGCCGCTACCTGAGTCGACGGCCCGGCGTTGTGCTAAAATGCACGGCACATGCCTGACCCGCTCTCCTGGATTGACGCCGCCCTCGAAGATCTTGACGCCCGCGCTCTGCGCCGTCGGTTGAACGCACACGATGGGGCGCAAGGCCCGTTGATCACCATCGACGGCCGGCGGTACATCAACTTCGGGGCTAACGATTATCTCGGCCTCGCCAGCGACCCGCGTCTCGCTGCCGCCGTCTCATCAGCTGCGCAAGAATTCGGCTGGGGCGCCGGCGCCAGTCCGCTGGTCACCGGGCGTTCCGTGCTTCACGAAAAGTTGGAATTGCGCATCGCCGAGTTTGAAGGCACGGAGGCGGCGATCCTCTTCAACACCGGCTTCGCGGCCAACTCCGGCGTGATCCCGGCGCTCGTTGCCGAAGGCGATGTGGTGTTCAGCGACGCGCTCAACCATGCTAGTCTGATCGACGGTTGCAGGCTCTCGCGCGCGGCGGTGCAGGTGTACCGTCACAACGATTGCGAACATTTGAAATCACTGCTGCGCGAGGCTTCCGGATTTCGCCGGCGGTTGATCGTCACCGACTCGCTGTTCAGCATGGACGGTGATCTCGCGCCATTGCCGGATCTGTGCCAATTGGCTGAGCGTTACGACTGCATGTTGCATGTCGACGAAGCCCACGCCACCGGCGTGTTCGGCGAGCGCGGGCGCGGCGTGGCGGAACATCTTGGCGTCGAAGATCGCGTCCCTGTTCGCGTCGGCACGCTCAGCAAGGCTCTTGGCGCCTCCGGCGGCTTCGTCGCTGGCAGCCAGGCGTTGATCGATTGGATTGCCAACCGCGCCCGCTCGTACGTCTTCTCGACCGCGCCGCCGCCGCCGGTATGCGCGGCGGCGCTGGAGGCGCTCGACATCGTCGAGCGCGAGCCGGAGACGCGCACCAAGCTCCTCGCGACGGCCGCCCGTCTGCGCGAACAACTCTGCGCCGCTGGTTGGGACATCGGCCCATCGGCAAGTCAGATCATCCCCATCATTTTCGGCGACGAGCAGCGGGCCCTCGCCGCCGCTTCGAAACTTCGCGAACATGGCGTCTGGGTCCCGGCAATTCGCCCGCCGACGGTGCCGGTCGGCAAAGCCTGCCTGCGCATCAGCCTCGCGGCCGGGCATACGCCGGAGATGCTCGCCCAACTCGTTGAGTCGCTCATCAGCGCTTGATTCTGCGCTCCCAGTCGGCGATCATCCAGACATGGAAGACCAGAATCCCTACGCCTCACCGCAATATGCAGCGCCGCCAATCAATGGCTCTGGCGAAGTGGAGCTCGACGATCCGAAAGCGAACTGGCGCTGGGCGAATTATCTGTTGCTCCCGCGCGAAGGCACGTTGCCGCCGCGTTGCGTACGTTGCGGCGAGCCGACCGAATTGCCGTTGCGCAAGAAAAACGTGCATTGGTACAACCCTTGGCTCGCACTCACGATTCTGTTGAGCGTCCCGATCTTCGTGATCCTCGCGTTGGTCTTTCAGAAGAAGGGCGTCGTTTATTTCGCGCTGTGCGACGCCCATGCGCGTCGCCGTCGCCGCATGATCGCGGCCGCCTGGGTGATCGCGTGTCTTGGCCTGGCGCAAATAGGCGTCATCTTCTCCTTCATCGGGAGGCCCAGCCCGCCCGACTGGGCGATCATGCTAATCTTCACTGGCATCGCAACCATGATCGCCGGCGCTGTCGTTGGCTCCATTGGCAGCCGCACCATTCACGTCCAACGCATCGACAAGCACGCCATCTGGCTTAAGAAACTTCCGCCAGCGTTCTACGACCATTTGCCGCAATTACCCACCGCCAACGGCAGCAAGCCCCTGGTGCCGATCGCGCGGCAAGCCTAGCTACACGCGATCAATTGTCCCCCTTCACCGTCAACTCCGGCGTCAGGCCGTGATTGAATGACGGCGGCTGGCCGGTCGCCTCCAGCACGGACATCCACAAGTCGCCGTTCGGGTCGACTTGATTGCGGGCGCGAATCGCCAGCGGGATCGGCACGTGGACGAAGCGACCATGCCACCGGCCGACGACCGTTTCCGTGCGGCCGCACATCGCGGCGTGAACCGCGTTGTGCGCCAATCGCAGGCAGTAAACACTGTCGAACGGGTTGGCCGGGACGCTGCGAATCAGGTAGCTGGGGTCGATGTATTTGAGATTCAGCTCGATGCCCAGGCCATCGAAATGGGCCGTGATTTTCTGCTTGAGCAACGTGCCGATGTCGCCAAGGCGCTTGTTGCCCGAAGCGTCGGTGCCGTTGGCGCAACAATCCATCAGCGATTGCCCGGCCCCTTCCGCGACGACGATCACCGCGTGGCCGCGGCGTTGGAGTCGATCTTGTATCGCCGGCAGCAGGCCGTGCGGACCGTCGAGTTCGAACGATACCTCGGGAATCAGCACGAAGTTGGCATCGTTCTTGGCGAGCGCCGCGTAGCAGGCGATGAAGCCGGAGTGACGGCCCATGACTTTCACGAGACCGATGCCGTTCGGCGACGACTTGGCTTCGGAATGCGCGGCGCGGATCGATTCGGTCGCCAGCGAGAACGCGGTCTGAAAACCGAAGCTCTGGTCGATGTACATGATGTCGTTGTCGATCGTCTTGGGGATACCGACAACGGCAATCTTCGAGCATCGATCGGTGACTTCCTTGACGATCGACATGGCTCCGCGCAAGCTGCCATCGCCGCCAATAACGAACAGGATGT
>JAWXBP010000170.1 GCA_034440135.1 Planctomycetia bacterium | reverse complement strand
GGATATACGTCACGCCGACCAGGCCGCAGCCAACTTGCCCGGCGAGGCGAATCCGCTGCGACTCGCCGCCGGACAGCGTCGGCGCTTTGCGATCGAGCGTGAGGTATTCGAGCCCGACGTTCTCCAAGAAGCCCAGGCGACCGCGGATTTCCTTCAACACTTCGACGGCGATCAACTGTTGCGTCGCGTCGAGAATCAGGTCGGAGAAGAACGCCTGCGCGTCGGACACGGCAAGATGGCAGACTTCGGGCAGCGATCGCCACGGTTGATCTGCGAATTGCTCGTTGCGCGTCGTCAGCCGCACGGCGCGCGATTGTTCGTTCAGCCGCGCTCCGTGGCACGCCGTGCAATCGAGCACCCGCATGTATTTTTCGAGCTGCCGGCGCTGCATGCCGGACTGCGAGGCGCGGTACTTCGATTGCAATTCCGGGATGATCCCCTCGAATTTGCCGCCATATTTGTGGACGCCGGCGCCGTGCTTCCACGTGAACGTGATGTGCAGATCGCCAGTGCCCCAGAGCAACAGGTTCTGCAATTCCTCGGGCAGTTCTTCCCACGAGGTTTCGAGCAGCGTGCCGGCTTCCAACTCACGGACGCGTTCGACCGTCTCGGCGACCCCTTGGAAGATATGCTTCTTCCAGCGACCAAGTTCCTTCCAGGTGCCGATCAACTCGAAACAGCCCTGCATGAACGACTTCGCGGGCGCATGGACGAGCTTTTCCGGATCGAAGGTATACACCTCGCCCAGCCCGTCGCACTCGCGGCACATGCCTTGAGGACTATTGAAGCTGAACAATTGCGGCGACGGCGGCTCGAAGCTCAGGCCGCACGGAATGCAGGCGTAATGCGCCGAGAGCTGAATATCGCGGCTGTTCGACGCCGGCGCGTCGCCTGTGGTCGGCGTTTGTTCCTCGTCGACCGGCGCAGCGGGGCGCGCGGACTTCGCGGCGGGCGCATCGTCCTCCAGCGCGACAATCAAATTGCCTTGACCGAGCTTGAGCGCCTGGTCGACCGCTTCAGCGATGCGGGTTCGATTGGTCGCGCTAGCCGTGAGGCGATCGATGACCACTTCGATGTTGTGCCGCATCTGGCGATCGAGTTTCAAATCGTCGCTCAGCGACACGGCGCGGCCATCGACGCGCGCGCGGACGTAACCTTGCTTGAGCAAGTCCACGAACAGGTCGCGGTACTCGCCTTTTTGCCGCCGGATCAGCGGCGCCAGGATCAGAAACTTCGCCCCGGCCGGCAGCGTCGCAATGCGGCCGAGGATTTGTTCGCGGGACTGTGCGGTGATCGGCTGCCCGCAGGTAGGGCAGTGACCCTGGCCGACGCGGGCGTAGAGCACGCGCAGGTAGTCGTAGATTTCGGTGATCGTCCCGACCGTGGAGCGCGGATTCTGGCCGCTCGATTTCTGCGAGATCGAAATCGCGGGACTCAGCCCGGTGATCTGATCGACGTCCGGCTTGGGCATCTGCCCGAGAAACTGCCGCGCGAAGCTGGAGAGACTCTCGATGTAGCGCCGCTGCCCCTCGGCGTAGAGGGTATCGAACGCCAGCGAGCTCTTGCCGGAGCCGCTAACTCCTGTCAGGCAAATGAGTTGATTGCGTGGCAGGACGACGTCGACGTTACGAAGGTTATGCTCGCGGGCCCCTTTGATCGTAATATCCGAGGCAGCCATGCTTTATATCGCGCCAGTTCCGGTAGGGCGGGTCCAAGGTGGAATCCGTAATTGTACGGGCACAGCGGACGGGAGGTAGGTGTGCCCGGGAAGGAGAGGCCCGCGAAATGACGCGAGCGAGCGCGAAAAAGGGGCGAGCAGCGCGTTCGCAAATTGCCGGAACACATGCAGGCATACCAAAAAACACTAGGCCGACGCCTAACCGGTGGCAGTCCCGGGCAGGCGTCGGCCTTTCTCGTTGGATCTTGGCGCGAAGCTGGTTTCGCGACTACTTCTTGGCGGCGCCGGTGGTCTTCGTGGCGCGGGCCTTGGTCGACGGCTTGGCCTTCTTGGCAGCCTTCTTCTTCGGCGAGCGCTTGGCGGCAGCCTTCGGGGCGCCTGTGGTCTTCTTCTTCGACTTCGTCGCTTTCTTCGTGGCCATTTCCAAAAATCTCCTCAAGTGACGGCGCCCATGCAATCCATTCGTCCACATCTCCCCTGGGGCGCCGAACAAGGGGAAGCGTATGCCCGTTGATCTCACAGTCTGCCGCGACGCATCGCGGCGAACGGTTGATCGATGTACTTGGTTTCTCTAACGCGGAAGGTTCGCTCCACTTCGCCCACCCGCCGCTCGGTCGCAGCTTCGCGAAGCACTCGCTAACCCCCAACCCCCGCATTGAAGCAGGTTTCCCCAATTTGCGTCAAGGCGAGTTTGGATTTTGGGGAGGAGGAAAGGTATATAGGAGGAAGGGTGCATGTGTTTCTTGAAATACGTCGTGACACACGCGGGTCATGGTGATGGAGACGTAGAAAGACGGCGGAGTCGATCAGCAAAAGGCTTGAATCCTTTGGGACAGGCCAATGCCAACGAATCTACATCCAACTCTTTGGCAATTTGGCGGTATAACTCCCGAGCGCTTTCCCGAACCTCAGATTGTTCACGGACTTCCAAGAACCGAGCTTTCGGATTCCGATGGCGCTCAGGTGAGCCGATCTTAGGAATGACCGTCCCTAGAACCTTTGATATCGCCTTTTCGTCGGCCAACATCCAAGCGTCGAAGGCCTGGACGGCGACGCCGAATGCCCGTCTCACCGAAAAAACGTCGCTAGCCTGCGCCAATTCGACTTCATTATGCCGCTGCCGCTCGTCGTCCTCGTCGATGAGCGCGATCAGTAGCTCGAAATTGTTCTCTTCCGCAAAGCTTAACCAACCGAGAAACCGGCGCGTAAATCCTTGATATTTGCCGACTGGGGCATGCACGCGAACTTCACTGTCCCGCAACGGCCGGCAGGTGACGTCCAGTTTCAATCCGGTCAATTTTGCGACCAGTTCTTCGAGGGCGCCACTTAGCTCATGCGCTCCTTCGGCCACCAAGAGCGCCCTCGTCATGGCGTGGTAACCTCGTTCTCGGTCGCCGACGCAGACTCGGCCGTTTGGTCATTCGCCAAGTCCACATCTCCCACGCCAGTCCAGATTTCGCCCATCGTGAAGACCTTGCTCTGTTTTCTGACCTTCTCGATGTCGGAAAACTGGCGCACTCGAACATCGCCATTCTCGTCTTTGACGCAAAGTGTCACTTCGTCAGGCTGGAACAAGTCAACAAGGTACGGGGAATGTGTGGTCATGATGACCTGGGTATGACCTTGTTCTGCAACCAAGTCGCGCAGGATGGCGATGACTTCTTTCAATCGCTCAGGATGAATCCCGTTCTCCGGCTCTTCCAGCAACAACACACTTGGCGGCTGCGGGCTGTAGAGTATCGTCAGATACGCCAGCACAAGCAGTAGGCCATCGGACACCTGCGACGCGGGAATGGCATTCTCGACGCCCTTGAAGTGAAAGAAGAGACCTCGTCCATCCTGATCCGTCAACTGTTCGACAACATCGGCGCTTGGCTTCACGATTCGATAGGCGTGCGTTGTCGCTAGACTCAATTTCACTACGTTCGGAAAAACCCGACGAAGTCGCTCCTGAAGTTCGAGGTATTGACTTGGCTGACTTCCGGCGATGTCATCGAGCCATTGAACGAGCCCAAATCCGGAATGCTCCATCCGCATTTGTCGCCGCTGGTCAGGGGCGGCGGGCAATGCAAGGCTTCTAGGTTTCCAGTGATATTGATGAACGTTCCCAAGGGATCGACGAATAATCGCCTCAACATCCTTGCTGGTAGTAGAAGCTTCGCCGGCCCGCTGGCACACGTGTGACTGGTGTGGCCGCGATGTGTACTCATTAGTTTCATGGTTGAATACAACCTGTTCATAATGAGTACGAACGCTTCGCTGCTGTTCGTGAAATAGCACCTGCAATGAGTATTGGAATTCGTCGGTCATGACTTCAAAACTGACGATCGGCTCGGCCGCTCCATACGTAACTAAATCTCTGCCGGTCCAGCGTCCTTGAAACGCCTCACCAAGCGGCATCTCCACGCTCCGGCAAAGCGCCCCCAGCGCCTCCAAAATGCTCGTCTTGCCGGAGTCGTTTGGGCCGATCAGGACGTGCATCGGCGTCAGCTTGAGCTTGACGTCGCGGAGGGCTTTGTAGTTTTGGACGTGAAATTCGTGGATCATGGCGTCGTTTCCGCGCAGGTTGGGCGTCGGCCTCGGTAATTGTACACCATGCGAATTCGGCGGGCGGAGCCGATTTTTCCGCCTACGGACGCGTCGCCATGCGTTCCCGGTTGTCCGGCGTCAGGCGGAACAGCATAGCGCGGTTCGCGTCGGCGCCATGTTTGCCGACGGGGCCGGATTCATCAAGCGTTTCCAAGCGGCCGTGCGCGGCGAGCACGGCGCGGGATTTGAGCGGGGCGACGATATAGAGCGGGTCGCTCCCTTTGCGGTTCGCGAGGGCGTCGGCGAAATCGAATTCCTGGTCGTAGCGCGCCACGCGCGGTTCCAGGTAATAGGTAATCGCGTTATCCGGCAGACGGACCATGAAGATCGGCTCGGCCTGAACGCCGCGCGCGTTGATCCGCGTCGCCAATTCCGCCAAGGGTCGATAGGAATCATGCGCCGGCAATACGCCCCAAGCGACGCAGGTCATCACGCACCAGACGGTGCCGAACGCAATCCGCCGAACCCAGTCGATGCAGCGACGACGTTCCGCTTCGATCATCAGCGACAACCCGACGCCCGCGATGGCGATGGCCACGATCATGCCCCACTGACCGCGTGGCCCGGCGGCCAGAATCACGCACGTTGCAACGGACATGCCCACTGCGACCGCGCCCCACAGCCACCCAGAATGCAGTCGCACGGCGGAACGGCGGATCGCCAGGTATTGCGAGAATCCAATCGCCGCCAGCACCACGAACGGCGGCAACAGCGGAATCGTGTAGTGCTTGGCCTTGAACGCGCTGATGGAGAGTAGCGCCAAGCCCGGCAGCACCCAACAGATGAGCAGTCGGTAGATCGGCAACAGAAACGATCCATCGCGCACGGCGCGAAACAGCGCGAAGCCCGTGAAAGGCGTCCAGGGCAGCAGCAACAGCGGAATCAAATACAGATACGCGTACCACGGTTCATGGGCGCCCATATGTCCGCGGAAGCGGCCGAAATGGTGCAGCAGCAGGTTGTCCAGCATGGGCGGATATTCCCGCACCGCGAGCGCGAACCAAGGCACGATCAGCAGCCCGCAAATCATCCACCCGACAGGGCTCAAAAAGAACTTGAAGCCGCGCAAGTCTTGGCTCCACAGCAAGTACAACCCGCACGCGCCGCAAATAAACACCGGGCCGATCAACGCCTTGCACAAGAACGACAGCCCCAGGCAAGTGAAGAACACCCACGGCCACCAGCGTTCGGTCGCGCGGCCGACCGGACTTTCCACGTTGGCCCAGGCGAAGGCCAGCATCGCGCCGCAGACCGTGGTGCAGAGATGAATGTCGGACTCCGCCAGCCGCGCCTGCATCAACGTGGCGAACGTGGTGAGATGAATCAGGCCCGCCAAGAGACCGACCTGGCGTCCCCACCAGCGCGTGACCATCGCGGCGATCATCAGCGCCGTGAGTGCGGCGGAAACGATCGAAGGAAATCGCGCCGCCCATTCCGCGTCAGTTTGAAACAGCGTCAGCGAGCCCGCGATCAACCACGCCGTCAACGGCGGCTTGTCGGTGAACGGTACGCCCGCGATCGTCGGCACGATCCAGTTGCCGTCGCGCAACATTTCCTTGGCCGGCCCGGCGAAGGTGACTTCGTGATACGTCAGCGCGCGAGCTCCGCCGAGATTCATGCCCAAGAGCGTCAGGCCGAAGGCGAACAGCAGCGCGTACTCGAACCAGCGCAAGCGAATCGCGTCGGCGCCGCCGGAAAGCAGCCGCAAGCGAAAACTTGCGGGCGGCGTCAACGAAGGCCAAGGCGAACGCGCAACCTCGGTTGCCTTCTCGTGAGTTGCAAGCGCTGCCATGCTGCTGACCTCCGTGTCCGCAGGGTCGATTCGTGTTGACGGCGGGGCAGTATATGCCCCAGGTCGCCATCAGGTCGACGGCAGTCGCGATCCATCAGCGACGCTAAATAGGGGGCGTGCGAGGAGGGTAAAAAAACGAAGGCCGGCTGGGGACAGTGCCCACAGACCGGCCTTCTTGAGCTTCAAAACATGTGGTGGCCGCCTCGCCCGTCCGCACTCGACTTTGCGAGTCGAAAAGCGATACAGCAGCCCGTCGGCTACTCGCTAAGCGAGCCACCTCTGGTAAGGACTACACATAGATAGACCACCTCCTTTCCAACGGGATTTCCCCGCCTGCCCAGCCAGCCAGTCTGGCAGCACGCGGGCCTCTCGTCCGGCCCAAGCCACGTTCGCCCAGGCTCCAGGTGAACGCTTTCATCCTATGCCCACAGTGGCCAAATAGTCAAGAGAAATCGAAATGGTCGCGGTTGGTCGCTGCATCACGCTACCGCCGGGACACCGCCGCGGCGATCTCGGAGCGGGCGTCGATGCGGATCGCTGCGTCGTGCGGGCAATGAGTCACGCAGGCCGGCGATTGGCCCGGCAGCGTGCTGCACAGGTCGCATACCACGGCCCTGGATAATTCCTTCTCTTTTTCTTTTTCCGCGTCGGGGGCGCCTTCGGCCGCTTTGGGTTTTTCCCAATTGAAGAGGCCGTGCATTTGGATCGAGCCGTAAGGACATTGCTCCGCGCAGAGCGAACAGCCGATGCACCAGTCGCGAATCACGATCTGGCCGTTGTCGCCGCGATTGATCGCCCCCACCGGGCAACCAATCATACAGACCGGATCCAGGCACTCGCGACACGTCAAAGGAACCAGAAAACGCCCGAAGCGCGGGCCGTCGAGATACAGCCGCGTCCGCCCGTCGGCGTGCGTGTTGATGCAGGCCTGCACGCAATCGCCGCAGCGCGTGCAGCGATCGAGGTCGATCAGCATCAACTTCTGGCCCTGGAATAGCCCTAGCTCTTCGTACCGCGGCGAAGATTGCACCGGCGCCCGGGCTTCTCCAGGCACAGCCGCGACACGCTCGCTAGTATCCTTCGTTCGTTCCGTGACGACTTGCTGCACGCGCGCTTGCAGAGCGGGCGTTTTTTTCGCGAGGGCGTGAAATGTCTGGGCGTCAATCTTCACCAACTCGACGCGCGGCGGCGCGATTCCGGCGGGGCCCTTCGCTTCTTTTTGGCCGCTGTCCGGATGGTCGAACGCGACGCAGGTGGCGCTCCGCGCCTCGCCGGACATGACGCCCATCTCGCCGAGGAAATCGCCGCGCGTGAGATAGGCCAGCGTGCGGCGCGGACCGGAGGCCGTAGGGCGAGCGGTAATCGTGCCGGGAAGCGCGGCCGCGACGAGTGCGCGATTGAATCGCCGCAGTTCCACCTCGGGCCAGGCCTTGGGATCATCGTCGAACTGTGCGGCGAGGGCCGTCAACGTGTCGCTACTGATCGCCTTCAAAATGTCCGGCAGTTTCTTGCCAAACACGGCCGGGAGCGTGGGCAACTTGATCAAAGCATTGAGCGCTGCGGCCACATCGGCCGCCGTTTCGCCGGGTTGCTTGTGCGCCGCGGGGAGTAGTTTCAGCACCTTGCCGATGGCACTGTCGGGCACGGCTTCGGCCGTGAGTTGTGCCACGACTTGCTTGCAGACCGACGGCGTCAACTCTTCCGCGCGCACGAGCGAGGAGACGTTCTTGAGCACTTTGACGAGGCCGCTGCGGACGACGTAGATGCAATCCGAGGGCTCGTGCTCGTCAAAGACGATCTCGCCCGGCTGGAAGTTGATCAACTCAACTTGCTGGCACAGCTCGGCGAATTGTGCATCCGATAGGTACTCGAACAACGACAGCCGTCGCAAATGTCCGGCCAGCACCCGATCGCGATAGATCGCGTCCATTCGCGATTTGTAGCCTTCGTCGCGCTGCATCTGATCGAGCACGTCGCGCGTGAATTCCAGCAGATACCAATCTCGCGTCACCGACACCGTCGCAGAGCGCGGACTGCGGGTCAGGCAACTCATCTCGCCGAACAAGTCTCCTTCGTGCATCGGGGCGCGGAGGGCGTTGCGATCGATGTCGCTCGGGCCGTCGATGGGGATCAGCCGCGGTCCCTCATCCCGGACGAGTGAAGCCGCGCCAAACAGGGCTCGCGTTAGTTTTCCCCACCAACCGCTTGGCGGCGCGACGGCGGCCGCCTGACCAATGGACAAGCTCGCGAGCGCCGCTACGCGATCATTCACGCCGGCCTTGTCCGCCAGCCGCGCTGCGCGCTGCTCCAACGATTGAACTTCGCGTTCCAGCCAGGCGAGCCGCAGTGCATTCGGTTGCGCCTTGGCCTCTTCTAGTTGACCGCGGCGCAGGTCGAGCAGGTCTTCGGTCGTGAGGATATAGAAGGCCGTATAGCCCGCCTCACCTTGGCGGCAGATGATCGCGTCGTCGGGATCGACCGCGCTGAATTTCCGCAAGACGATCGAATCCGCCTTCGCCCCAAAATTCGGCCGCCGTTTCATCTGCGCAAAGATCTGCAAAGTCTCCAACCGCGCAGCGGACAGTTCTTCGTCGCCGAGCCGCGCGGAGAGTTTGCTTTCGAGGTCAGCGGTGGACATGAGGAGACGCTCGAGACGAATCGAACACTAGCCCGTAGCGCCAGCGAGGAGGAGTTGACGTCGGTGAGAGTTCGAGCCGGAAACTCTAAGCGAAGTCCGCTCTCCCTCGCTGGCGCTACGGGCTAGTGTAGCGGAAATTGCTAACTTGCTTGAGAGTACTCGGAATCCAGCGTCTCGTCGGCTTCTTCGCAATCCGCATGCGGCCGCCGCTCCTCCGCCAACACAAACAGCGGGCGGCCCTGCGATTCCCGGTAGATGCGGGCGACGTATTCCGCCACGACGCCCAGCGATACGAGTTGCACGCCAGCCAGCATGGCGATGCCGGCCGCGACAAGGCCCAGCGTTGAGACGCCGCTGGCGAAAATCGCATCCAGGATTACGCCGAGCGTGATACCGCCCGACAACAGCAGGGCCGCCATTCCGCAGAGGGTGATCCAACGCAGCGGGGCGTCGCTCAAGGCGCATAACGCGTCGAAGGCCAGTGCGAGGCGCTTCGTGAAGCCGTATTTCGTTTCGCCGCCGAGTCGCGCGTCGCGATCGTACAACACGCCGGTCTGGCGAAAGCCGACCCAGCTCAACATGCCGCGCACAAAGCGGCAGCGCTCCGGCAGCTTGTTGAACGCATCGACCACGGCGCGATCCAACAGGCGAAAGTCGCCCGTATCGATGGGCACATCGACGTCCGAGACGCGCTTGAGCAAGCGATAAAACAAATGACTCGTGAAGCGCGTGAACGCGGTTTCGCCATCCCGCGCGCTGCGCTGGGCGTACACGACGTCGAACCCGGCGCGCCATTGCGCGAACAGCGCGGGAATCAGCTCCGGCGGATCCTGACCATCGGCGTCAATCAGCACGACGGTCTGCCCGCGCGCGGCGAGCAATCCGCAGGTCGTGGCGGCTTCATGGCCGAAGTTGCGGCTGAAGAAATGATAGCCGACGCGGGCGTCGCGTTCGGCCAGGCGTCGCATGATCTCCGCCGAGCGATCGCGGCTGCCGTCGTCGACGAGGATAATCTCGTACTCGTCGGTCAGTCCGCCGAGCGCGCGGTGCAGTCGCTCGACCAACTCCGGTAAGCACGCTTCTTCGTTGAAAACCGGCGCGACGACCGAAATCAGCGGCCGCGACGCATTGCGCCGCCGCTCATCCGGGAACGCCGGTTTAGCTGTTGCGAACTGCATGAGGGTGCGCGTCCTTTCCCCCATCGGCGCTGGTGTCGAAAACTCAGATGCGGCAACCACGAGCGCGCCGTCGGGCGGCTATTTCACGTCGTGGGAATGTAGCGAAACCGCCAATTCTGGGAAAGACGAGTTCGGAGCTTTCGCGGACGCCGCTTGCTTACTTATTAATCACCACCGTGAAATAGCTCTTCACGACGCGATCGAAGTAGTCCGGGCGCATTTCTAGCGGCAACCCGTTGTAGGCGCAGTGGTTGCGAATCTGGCCCAGGAGGTCGCGAGGGTGGCAGCGGCGCATCGGGCGATTCGCGGCACGGTAGTGCGTCTCCAGAAGGTAGTTCACCACGTTTTCGCGGTACTCGCACTCGAACTGCTTCGAGTAGATCCGGAACAGGTCGTGGAATTCCTCCAAGGACGGGTTGCCGATTTCGATCTTGTACGGAATGCGGCGCAGGAACGCTTCGTCCACCAGGTCGGCTGGCTCCAGGTTGGTCGAGAAAATAATCAACTGCTCGAACGGCACCTGGATCTTCTTGCCGGTGGAGAGCGTGAGGAAGTCGTGCCGGTTTTCCAGCGGGACGATCCAGCGGTTGAGCAACTCAGCCGGCTCGATACGTTGCCGGCCGAAGTCGTCCACCAACAAGCAGCCGCAGTTGCTTTTCATCTGCAGCGGCGCTTCGCTGACGTTGCTCCGCGGATCGTGACGAATCTCCAACGTGTCCATCGTCATTTCACCGCCGACGACGACCGTCGGCCGACGAATCCGCACCCAGCGGCGATCGAACTCCGCGGACTTCAGCAGGCTGTGTTCCTTTTCTTCGACCGGCTCGTGGTAGGCCGCATCGTAGACCTTGATGATCTGCCCGTCTTCGATCACCGCGTGCGGCACCCAGATCTGCTGGCCGAAACACATCGTGATCCGCTTGGCGAGCGTCGATTTGCCGTTGCCGGGCGCGCCGTAGAGAAACATGCCGGCGCCGGAGTTGATCGCCGGCCCCAGGCTCTCGAACATGTTCTGATCGACCGAGATGCCTTCGAACGCCTTTTGCAACTGGTCGCGTTGCGGACTTTCGGCGCGAATGGTTTGAGCTTCGACCGAGAGCACGTAGTCCATCAACGGCACCGGCGCGGGACCGACATAGGCGCAGGCCTCGGAGAAACTCTGCGCGCGCTCGCGACCTTGTTCGGTCAGCGTGTAGTTGTAATCGCTCAACGGCGCCGACCCCGTGTGAACGAGGATTTGCCGTGAACGCAATGATTGATAGACGCCTTCCAGCGCCCCGAACGGCAAGCAGACCTGTTTGGAGATCCCGCGACCGCTGGCCGATCCGACGACGAGCAGAAACTTGCAAACCAAGGACTCGACAAACGTGATGCTGAGCCCGGTGTCCTCGATGGAGCGCGGTTCTGCTGGATGAAAGTTTTCGTCCGACAGAATCGAACTCAGAAACTCGGCGGAAAACCCGCTCGTCTCCGTGGCGGTAGTCATCGCGTCAGCCTTCCCAAAGCAGAAAAACAGCCAATCCGACAAGCGCGGCGCGCAGCGGCAGCTAAACAACTCTAGCCCGCGGTTTCTCGCACCTATTGGGTAGAAGCAACCGCGAAACACGCGAAATGACGCAAAAAGGGGAGGAGAAATGGGCCGGGGAAATCGGTCCACGGAATACACGGAATGACACAGAAAAGGATTCCATAAGTCCTCATTTTCCGTGTCTTTCCGCGTATTCCGTGGACCTATCCCTCTCCCACTTTCGCGCCATTTCGCGTCTTTCGCGGTTCCAAGTCCGAGTTTCTTCCCCAGCAATAAGCTAGTCTTTAGATAGACATTTCTATTGCGCCCTCCTTTGCGGCCTGTCGGCCGCCGATTTTGGCCCATGTTCGTGGTCCACGCGAGCTATTGTTGGAGTGCGGTGGAGTGCCGCCCCGTCGCGTTTCGGTCCGGCCACAGCCAAGGACGCTTGTTTCAGAGGAATCGCCAAGATGGTTGCAGCGCCGTCACAGACCTGGGAGCCGGTCGAAGCGAATTGCGATTTGGGCATGTTGCACCTCTGCCCCGACGGCAGCGTCGGCATCGGGGATCAGAAGTTTCGCCCCGAGGAAGCCGTGCAAGTACACGGCACGCCCTGGGCCGTCACTAAACCGTGCGGACTCGGAGCGGTGCTGCGGATTGTCCGGGAAGACGGCGCGGTCTCCGCGTATCGCTACTTCGAGGGCGCCTGGTTCCAGCTTCATTGGTGGCTGCAACTCGGCAAGCGCTGCCGCTTCGGCGGATTGCAACTGCGCGGCGACGGCCAGGTGAAACTTCTCGGCCCGTTGCGCGCGGATTCCGCCGGCATCTTTCCATCGATTCATCGCATGCTGCGCGATGACACGAAAACCGATCGCCCCGGCGAGCGCGTTCGTGTCGCCACCGGTCAAGGCGAAGCCGCCACGTTCGCCTTCCTTTCCGGCACCTGGTACGAGCTCACCGGACTGCTGGAAAAGAACCACGCCCAACTCGTTCGCGCCCGCTACGCAGGTCAAACGCGATTGCAATTCGCGCTCGCCATCGCGCTCGTCGTAGCCGTGGCTTGGTTCGCGGTGGAGAACTTGAAGTTGTGGCCGTGAGGAAGTAGGCCGAGTAGATGGTAGGCCGAGTAGTTAGTAGGTGAAGTAGTCAGTAGCTTCCCTCTACTTCACCTACTTACTACTTCACCTGCTCCACCTACTTCCTCCCACTTCCTCCTCACTCCGCCGGCAGCGTATGCCCCAACTTGTCGCGCTTCGTCGCCATATACCGCGCATTGTGTTCGTGGATCGGCGGCATAATCGGCACCTGATCGACCACTTCTAGGTCGAAGCCCCCGTAGATAAAGGCGTCCGTCTTCTTCGGGTTGTTCGTCAGTAACCGCACCTTGCGCAGGCCCAGGTCTTTCAGCAACTGAATGCCCACGCCGTAGTCGCGCGGGTCAGCTTTATATCCGAGCGCCAGGTTGGCCTCGACGGTATCCAGCCCTTGATCTTGCAGCGCGTAGGCTTTGACCTTTTCAATCAAGCCAATGCCGCGCCCTTCCTGTGGCAAATAAACCAGCACGCCGGTACCGGCCTCGCCGATGCGCTCGAGCGCCATCTGTAATTGATCGCCACAGTCGCAGCGCAGCGAACCTAGCAGGTCGCCGGTGAAGCAAGAGGAATGCAACCGCACCAGCGGCGCCTCGACCTTCGTGAGGTCGCCCATCACCAACACGATCGGTTCTTGCGCTTCGTGCTTCACGCCGTAGGCGATGAGCCGGAACTTGCCGTACCGCGTCGGCAGATCGGCCTCCGCCTGGCGGAAGACCAGCTTCTCGCGGATGCGGCGATAGCGAATCAATTCTTCGATCGACGTGATTTGCAGCCCAAACTTTTCCGCAATCGCGAACAATTGATCGCGATTCGCGCGATTGCCCTGTTCGTCGAGGATTTCGCACAACACGCCGGCCGGCGTCATGCCGGTCAGGCGGACCAGGTCGACGGTCGCCTCGGTGTGCCCAGCGCGGCGCAGCACGCCCCCTTCTTTGGCCCGCAGCGGATACAGATGCCCCGGGCGGACAAAGTCGCTCGGTTTGCTCGTAGGGTCGACGATTGCTTGGATTGTCCGTGCGCGCTCCTGGGCTTCGATGCCCGTTCGGACGCTGCGGTGGTCGACCGGAATCGTGTACGGCGTGCCCGTCGGACTCGTGTTCACGTCGACGATCGGGTCGAGCCGGAGCCGTTCGCAGATATCCGGCAGCACCGGCATGCAGACCTGGCCGCGGCCGTGCGTGATCATGAAGTTGACGATCTCGGGCGTAACTTTCTCCGCAGCGCAGATAAAGTCCCCTTCGTTCTCGCGGTCCTCGTCGTCAACAACGATGACCACCTCGCCCCGGCCCATCGCGGCCACGGCTTCGTCGATACTGGAAAAACGGTGCGGCACTTCGAGCATTCTCCCAAACGCCGTTGTGGCACGGTCTCCCGACCGTGCCACGGTGTGTGAGACCTTCGGTCGGTTCCGTGGCTCGGTCGGGAGACCGTGCCACAACGTAGGTCGGCCATCGCGTACACTATTATACAGGTAGCCAACCCACTCCGTCTCGCCCGCCATTGCTCGGCTCATGCTCGACCGCACCGAATACATCGAACAGGCCTATTTTTACCGGATGCTGCGGGAGCGCATGCAGCAGAACCTCGCCACGCAGGACCTGCTCGGCTCCATCCGGGAAGAAGTGCTGGCGACCACCAAGCTGCCAATGGCGCTCGATTTTCTCCAGGCCGAACTGCGACACTTGGGCGTCCTCGGCCCGGCGTTCGCGCGGCTGAAGCACTACTTCACCCCGTTTCAGACGTTTCTGGTCGAAGAATCCGAAAACGAGCGGGGACGATTTGATTTCCGCACGGCGCTCGAAATCCTGGAGCGCGAAGCCCTCTACCGCGCCGAAACGGCCACGCCGCAGGGCGTGTTCCTGTTCCAATTCGAAACGCTCTGCCGCAACCGGTTGGGCTACGACAAAGGCCTGGCCGCGATCGCCGACGACCCGATTTTCAACGCGGATTGGAAGGAGTGGATCCTCACCGTGCGGCGGCAAGTCGGCATCGTCGATTTCGCCGACCTGATCTACGTCCGCAGCAGTCTCTACGTGCAAAACCTGGCCAAGAAGCAAGACTTCACCAACCCGGAAGACGAACGCCCGGTCCTGTTCGGCGAAGCAGAAGGCCGCATCGCGCTGGCCAACCGGCGGAAAGACCCGCTGCTACTCTTCTCAGCGCTCCAGCGTCAACTCGGCTACCCTAGCGTCCCGCGCCCGAAGCCGGTGGACGACGTGAAAGAAAAGACAGAACAACTCTCCCGCCGTGTAGAACGCATGGAAGGCCGCTTGAAGCTGGTCGAGGAAGAACAACGCGGGGGGGTTGATATTACGAAGTTCTATGGGAAGGGAACGGAACTTTCCGACGAGAGCGAGGCCTCTTAACGCGTCAGGAGGTATGCACATGCAAGTCGATCTGAAGAAAGACATGACGGAGATACGGGCGATGCTCGTCGAGGGCGTGCGAAAGTACGCCGAGAAGCACGTCCATCCCAAAGCGAAGGCGAAATTCGGCCCGGTCACCGCCATCGCCGTGGTCTTCGACTGCGGCACTGGCGCTCGTGTCAGCTTGAATTTCGAAACGCGTCTCGACTACGAACCGGATGGCACCTGGACGCATACGGCTCTTGTGGAACTCGACCGGCCGAACTGGGAACAAGCCTACGAGGCGCTAGAAGAAAAAGGCGTACAATTCATTCTGCTGAACGGCAATCCAAAGAAACTCAAAGCCGGGACGGATGACGAGAAGTACATCGAAGTCTTCGGAGAAGCGTTGGTTTCGTTGCTTAAAGAATCGCGCGACAGCGGTGTGTTCGCCACTTTGCCACGAGCGCCGCGTTGCGAGTTGTTCGTCGAGGAGCAAACTGGCATGTTCGCCTGGCCCTGGTACGAGAACCGCGGAAAAGACAATTTGATCTAGCACTTCGCCCAAGCCCAGGGAAGGCCACCGAAGTCGATCCCTCATGCCACGACTCCGAGGGCCTTCCCTGGGTTCCTGCGTATCAGCCCAGTTGTGGCACGGTCTCCCGACCGTGCCACCAGTCCGACCGAAGGTCTCCCACGCCCTTGCAAGAACACCACGGCCCGCTATCCGTGCGCTCCGCGTGATATCCGCTCCGCCCTGCCGCCATAGCCCGCATGGATACGGACGAACCAGCCACCGTGCCGCCGCCGCACACCGCGGTGCTCCGCGCCCCGCCGGCGGTGCCGGCGGTGCTGGCGATCGTCGCTGTGCAGTTGCTCGTCGACTACTTCGCCGTACCCACCTTCTATGCTATGGATCTCTCGGATCCCGCCGAGGGCTTCGTCGTCTGCACGCTGTTCGGCTCGATGATGGCCCAACTCGCGCTCCTGGTCGGCTATCAGGCCTGGGGCCGCGACAATTGGCTACGCCGCTGGGCAAAGTCCGCCTTCCTCGCGGTGCTTTGCTGGGCCACCTTCGCCGCCGGCGCCATGAGCACCGGCGATTCCTTCGAAGTCGGCTCGATCGCCCAACTACTGGGCGTCGTCATGGCCGGCCTGTTCCTGTTCCTGATGATCCCGATGTGGGGAACGCGTTGGCTCCTCGGCCTGCGATTCGATCGAGCCACACCAAGCGACGGAGCTGAACCGAGCCGCTCGCAGTTTCAATTGTGCGATCTCTTCGTAGTCACGCTCGCCGCAGCCGTCGTCTTCGCCATCCTGAAATCCGCGGCCGGGCAAGAAATCGTCGATCAGGATTGGTCCCTCTCCTGGAACGAACTCGGCGGCCTGGCGATCTTCCTGTCGCTGATGACCGCGCTGTGTGCCTTTGCGGCGATCCCTACCGCGTGGGTCGGCCTCGGCAAACATCGCTGGGGGCTGGCCTTCGCGGGACTGGCCGTTTACCTGGCGGCCGCGGTGACAGTGGAGCGTTTCGTGTTCTATGCGTACGGCGACCGCAATTCCGCCGGCTGGTTGATCGTAGCCGAACTGAATGCGGGTGTCGTGGCGCAGGTGTTGTTCACCGCACTGCTCTTGCGCTGGTGCGGCTACCGGCTGCACTTCCACCGCAAGCGAAACTCCCATCCAACCATCGACGTAGGGCGGGCCGCGCAAGAGCAGAATGTCCTATCGAACTAAGTACACCCGCATAAAGTTTGCTGCGGGGTGCCACTGGCGGCTTGTCCGCCAGTGCTGGAGTTGGGCTTGCTATCGAGATCAAAACCGCACTGGCGGACAAGCCGCCAGTGGCACCCATCGCATTATTACTTCGGCGTGTGCACTTAGCTCTCATCAACCAAGTCCAAGCCTGCTATCGCTGAACATACAAGGCCCGCCGCGCTCAGCCAGGCAGTTTCGCGGCCAAGTACGCACCGGCCGAAATGGTCAAGCAGAGGCCGACGATCTTCCAGAAGGCTGCGCGCTTGTTCAATTCCTGCAGGTCAAAAAACGCTAGCACGTGTGGCCGCATGAAGTAGGAGAAGACCAAACTGTGGAGCAACACTCGAAAACAATGCTTCAAGACGGCCAGCTCTGGATCTCGCGGTCCGTCCACTTGCTCCGCGTAGGCCAAGAACATTAGCGCGGCCGACGCATTGCGGAAAACTCCGTACATAAAGTAGAAGGCCGAGCACCACCAACCCCACTGCGCACCTCGCCACATGCCAACTCCGCTGGCAAGGGTCAACAACGCAAGAAAGGTTACGCTAACAAACTCCAACTCAGGCGGCACGCCGATCGCCTGCATTGGCGATTCCACGTCGGACAAGTCTTTTGCAATCGAACAAACTAGGAAGAATGAAACGCTGCCGCCGATCAAATTCAACAGCGCCAAAATCGCAACGCCCCGCGGGCGAACTCGCGGGACGACTTGATAGTTCCGCGACTTTGGAATAGGCGGGAGGGATGCGTCTTTCACATTTTTTGCCTATTCGCGGCACCGCTGACTAAATTGTCAATCAAACAAAAATCGCTTCCAATGTGGCGTCGTTGCATCCTCCGCCACCCGCCAGCCTTGCGTCTCAGCAAGCTGTTCCGGCGACCAGATCAAGATCCAAGAAGCGTGGCTCGGCATAATGTGTTCGTCGAGCTTGTTGTACATCACGAACTCGCGCACGCCGATGTCGTCGAACAAAAACCGCGGCTGCTCGAAGGACACGCTGTAGGCGTTGGCGCTCGGCGTGTAATGATACGTCTCGATACCCACCACGTCAGGATAGTAATCCTTCCAGACCGCGTTCATCGACGAGGGGAAGCTGCCATACTCGGTGCGGTGCCGTTCGATGGCTTCGATGATCTCGCGGGAGTTGAGAATCGCAAACTCGCGACTGTAGTTCGTCGCCCGCCCGGCGAACGCCCATTGAATGCCCAGCGCGCCCAGCGGAATCGCGATCAAGTACAGCGGCGCGGGATGGATGCCGGCCCGTGGCGCCGCTTTCAACTTCTTAAGTAGCGCCGTGAGCTTGACGACGATCCAGCCGCAGAGCGCCATCAAGCAAATCGCCAACGAAGTACTCTCGCCAAACAGCACGATCAGCGCAGCCAGCAACGCCAGCACACTCCCCGTCACCAAGGCGACTAGCCCGAAATAGAACGACTTGCCGGAACCCGCGGCCTCGTGCCCGCCGCCCCAACGCCGCGCCACTTCATAGATCAACCAAATCGCGCCCCAGGGGACCAGCAGCAGTTCGCCCAAACACAACAATTGCGCAAACAACGACAGATCCGCCGCCAACGGATCATACCCGCCAGGAAAATGCGGGTAGAAAATAACGACGACGAGGAGCGCGATGATCGCGTTGATGCAGAACAAGTGCTTCGTCATGTCACTTCCAACAAGCTGGGTGCCTGGGGCTGAGGCGCGTCACTAACCTATGCAATGCCAAACAAGCTGGGGAATCGCTGCAACTACCTGACACACGAACCGAAGCACCAGCGCGTTGGACTTCGATTCGGTGTATCACATGCCCCTGCCCCAGGCACCCGCGCGCATTGAGTGCGACGCCAATCCGGGCGCGCTCCAGGCGCTGACGCTTCTGGCTCTATGACGCTACTAAGCGAGCCTGTTTCGCCATTCAAGCATTCAAGCATTCGACATTCAAGCTTGATTCGTCATTCGGATTTCGTCATTCGACATTCCACTCCTACGCCTTGAGCTGCTCGTCATGCCGCATCCCGCTCGGCGGTTGGTCGGCGCGGTGGACGTTTGCCAGGGCCGACTTCGCTCCGGCGTGTTGCTCCACGTCGTTGTCTTCCCATTCAATCGACACCGCGCCGCTGTAGCCGACGCGATTTAGCTCCACCATCAGTTCTTCGGTGTTCGTCGCATCACGGGCGGTGCCGGCGGTGACGAAGTTCCAGCCGTTGTGGCGATCGCCCATCGGTTGGTGGCCGCCGAGACGACCATTGCGCGTGTAGCCGCGGATCACCTGCACGCCCTTGATGTGCGCGCAGTGGATGCGGTGGCCGTGCGTGCGGATGAAGTCGACGCCGGAGACTCCTTGCCACTCCATGTGCGAACAATCGAAATTGAACCCGGCGACCTTCTCATAGCCGGCCTTGTCGAGCGCGGCCAGGTATTGCCCGGCGCTGGTGATATCGCCCATCGCCCGTTCGCTGGGATGGCATTCCAGGTCATACGTCGTGCCGTATTTCTTACAAGCGTCGAACACCGGCGCGAAACGCTCGACCAGCAGTTGCAGGCTGGTTTCGTACACGCACGGAATCGGATACCCGCCCAAGGACTTCGGCAACGGCGGAAACAAAAACCAATGACTCCAGCAATGGGCCGGCGAGCCGACGAAGCCGCTCACCGGCACGGTGCGGTTTTGCAGTTTGCCGACGTAATGGGCCAGCCGCACGGTGTTCACGAGCGCCGTCGACGATTGCTTCCGCGCGATTTCCGCCACGTCCGCCGGCACGAAGTACGGGTCGGTCCGCGGCGGCTCGTGGCCGGCTTTCCGCCAGGCGGCGTAGGCCTCGACCGATTCGCCGCCAATGAATTGCAACGTCTTGGCGCTCGGCTCATCGCCCAGGGCCTGGCCCTGCAGGTGCGCGGCCAACGAAAAAATTTCCAGTCCGCGCGATTTCGCTTTGCCAACCCGTTCTTCGGCGTACTTGGCGGCCCCGGCGTCGTCGCCGCAGCGTCCGAGGTCGAGTTCCCAACTGGCTTCTTCCCAACCATCGAAGCCGGCGTCCGCGATCCAATCGAGCCACTTCGTCTCGTCCACGTTGCCGAACTGGCCGCGGACGAGGCCGATTTGGTGGTACGAATGCTTGCCGTGGCGATGCGTGGCCGTTTGCTGATGACCGCTCATGATGGGAACACTCACTCGGGCATGTGGGGTGGCGATGAATCCGTGGGAAAGTCCGGTCATGCTAGCGACGGGAAAATCGAGTGTCAACGAGCCGGAAGCTGTTGCTGGGTAATGGATTGGGGAGTAGGCGGAGTAGGCGAAGTAGGCGCAGTAGGTGAAGTAGAGTTGATCTGCGTTCCTGCTACTCCACCTACTTACTACTTCACCTACTCCCTATTCCACCTACTTATTAGAATCCCCTTCCCGATTAAGCCCCCTCCGGATTTCCGCCATGGCCGGCGAGCATCTTGATCTCGAATCTTCGCCGGGTGGAACGGCCGACAAGCCGTCTGGGCAGCGCCGCTTCATCGGTATCAATTTCGCCTGCTGCGATCGCTACGCGCGGATCTACGTCAACCGCGAGGAAACGGCCTACGTCGGCAACTGCCCGCGCTGCCTGCGCCAAGTCACGCTCAAAATCGGCCCCGGCGGGTCCTCAGAGCGGTTTTTCACCGCGTATTGAGCAAAAAGCGGAAATCCCGTAGGATTCGCCGCGCTTCTTATCGGATGGAACCGCGAAATGCGCGAAACATCGCGACAGGGGAGCTGGGGGCTTTGTCCACCGAATACACGGTAGTACGCGGAAAAGTTCCGAGGTCTTTTGCTTGTTGTGGCACGTCTTGTTGTGGCACGGTCTCCCGACCGTGCCACCGGGTCGACCGAAGGTCTCCCAGTTTCGCACATCAATGAGTCTGCCAAGGATCGACAGCATAAACTTCGCACTCCCCCTTCCTCTCTTTCTCGCCATTTCGCGTCTTTCGCGGTTCCAACCATGACCGACATCGAAGTCCAACGCTGTTCGCGACATTGCTCCGTCTCGGGGCGGCGGCTGGAGGACGGTGAGGAGTACTTCACGGAGTTGCGCTCCCAAGGCGCGGACTTGGAGCGCGTGGACTACTCAGTCAGTGCGTGGACGGGACCGCGGGACGAGACGATTTCCTGGTGGAAGTCGCGCGTGCCGACGCCGGAGACGCGCCGCGCGCGCTGGGCGCCGAACGACGTGCTGTTGGAAGTGTTTCAGGACTTGCTGACGCGGCCGGAACAAGCGGACAAGTGTTATGTGATGGCGTTGTTGCTCGTGCGGCGCAGAATCCTCCGTCTCGAAGAGACGGAACAATCGCCACAAGGCGAAGCGCAATTGGCCCTGTACTGCCCACGCGATGAAAAGACGTATCACGTGCCAGTCCAAACGCCGGACGAAGCAAGAATCGAAGAGATCCAGCGCGAACTGGAACAACTCCTGTTCGCCGGCGGCGAACCCATCGGGAAGGTTGGAGCGCAGCGCGAGAGTGCCCCGACTGAAAACTGAACACTGAAAACTTCAAACTAACGTACACGTTCAAGGATGAACGCGTGGGGCGAGCTTCGGCAATTTGGTTGTTCGTGCTAATCGCGATCGTGTGCGGCGGCGGGGCGAGCTGTCCCAAAGTCGTGCAGCCGTTCGCGGCCGTGCCGCAACCGGTCGTCGGGCCGGCGCCGTCGCTCGAGGAATTGGCGCGCGTCGTCAACGACAACAGTACGAAGATTCGCGCGGTCAGCACCGTGGACGCCAAGATCAGCGTGCCGGGGCATGCGTTGCTGCCATCGGTCAAAGCGAGCATGGCCTGGGAGCGCGGCCGCCACTTTCGCTTGACAGGCGGGACCGCATTTACCGGGCCCGAAGTCGATCTTGGCAGCAACGACCAGTTGTTCTGGATCTGGATGCGGCAGTCCGCCGAGCCGGCAATTCTCTACTGCCATCATCAAGATTTTCCAAACACAGAACTGGCCCGCGTCTTTCCTGTCGATCCCGAATGGTTGATCGACGCCTGCGGACTACCCATCGTCGATTTGAACCGGCAGCACTTTGGCCCATATCTATTGGCGACGTCGGAAGGAGAGAGCCCGCGCTACGGCCTCTACACCGTGCTGCAAACGCCGCGCGGCCCGGTGACCAAGACGATCGTCATCGACGGCGTGACCGGCTGGGTAGTGCAGCAATCGCTCATCGACCCGGCCGACTCGACCGGCCAGCCATTTGCCGTCGCGGTCGCCGAGGACTTTCAGCGCGACGCCCTCACCGGCGCTTTCACTCCGCGCAAAATCAAGCTGCAGTGGCCGAAACAGCAGTTCGGCCTAGAAATCGATCTCGGCACACTCAGCACCAATGAAGCCGCGGCTCAGAACGCCGACACCTGGGCAATGCCCGAATACGAAGGCGCAGTCCCCGTCAATCTGGCCGACCCGCGCGTCCGCATCGCCGAGATC
>JAWXBP010000169.1 GCA_034440135.1 Planctomycetia bacterium | reverse complement strand
CACCGCCGAACCGTCGGAGAGCGACCAATCGACGCTCACCGGCCCCACCGACTTCCAGGAGAGGCTGACCGTGAAGGTAATTTCGTTCTCGTGCTCGAGCCGCGCCTGGCCCACGGCCGAGACCGTGATCGGCGGCTGCGCAACTTCGATGGTGAACGAGCAACCGAGGCCGCCGAGCGATCAGCGAGGAAGAAGGCAGAGGGCGGTAGTCTGATGAGGCTTCCCGTCGGTGTTTCCCACCAGCGTCACCGCGGTTTTTTCCGCAAGGTCCGCGACGAGTCGCTAAACTAGCCGCCGGCCCGTCGCCAACCGCAGGGAACACACATGAACCGGCGCCGCGCACCGAAGCCGTCGAAGAGCGACCTCCGCAAGGAACGCAAACTCGCCGTTCTCCCCGAAGTGAACGAGATTCTGCGGACCCGCCTGGCGCGAGTTCCGTCCGAGCGCCGGCTTTCATCTCGGATCCTGTACGGCCTGCTCCGCGTGCTGGTCGAAGCGGCATATTGGACCGCGGTTCTACTGATCTGGCTCGGTTACGGCCTGAGGTTCGTCGTGATGCTGCCGGCCTACCTCCTGAAGCTCATCCTGCTGCCGCCGATGTACTGCCTAACCATGATCATCGCCGCGCTGACGTGTCTCCAGGTGTGGCTGATCATCGCCAAAGTCAACTTGATCTTCCGGGACGACGAACCGACGCGGCAAGCTACGCTCGCCGCCATCGAGCAGGCGATCGACGTCGAACTCGAATCGGACGACTGAAGGAGAATCCATGGAACTATTACGCCTCATCATCACATTTCTCGCGGCGCTGGTCCGCTCGCGAGCGCAACTGGCTCTGGAGCATCTCGCCCTGCGGCAGCAACTGGCGATTCTGAAACGCGAGCGACCGCGACCGAGGTTGAAACTTCGCGATCGGCTGTTTTGGGTGGCGCTGTCGCGGTGGTTCGGCGGGTGGCGGTCCTGCTTGCTGCTCGTCCGGCCGGAGACCGTCTGCCGGTGGCATCGCCAGGCATTTCGCTCGTTCTGGCGGTGGAAGTCGCGCCGCGGCCGGCCCCGGATTGATCGCGAGCTACGCGATCTGATCGGCCGTCTGGCGGTCGAGAATCCACTCTGGGGCGTGCCGCGAATTCGGGCGGAACTCAAGCTGCTCGGCTATCGCGTTTGCCAAGCGACGATCCGCAAATACCTGGCGGCCGCACCCCGCGGTCCGCGCAAGCCCACTTCCCAATCCTGGCGAACATTCTGGAAGAATCACCCGACCAACCTCGCCGCGATCGACTTCTTTGTCGTGCCGACCGTGAGATTCAGCTTGCTCTACGTCTTTCTCGTGCTGTCCCCCGATCGACGCCGTGTCGTGCATTTCGGGGTGACGGCCAACCCGAGTGCGCAGTGGACCGCCAACCAACTCGTCGAGGCCTTCCCGTACGACACGGCGCCCAAATACCTGGTCCGCGACAACGACGGGATCTACGGCGAAGTGTTTCGCAAGCGGATGAAGGCGTTGAACATCGAAGAGGTGCCGATCAGTCCCCGCAGCCCGTGGCAGAACCCTTATGTGGAACGGCTGATCGGTACGATCCGCCGAGAATTGCTCAACCACGTGATCGTGCTCAGCGAAGCCCACCTGAAGCGGCTGTTGACCGAATTCTTTCGCTACTATCACGAAGCTCGCACGCACATGGCGCTCGACGACAACGCGCCGATTCCACGCGACGTGGAACCGCCCGAGCGGGGCAAGGTCGTGTGTACGCCCTACCTCGGCGGACTGCACCACCGCTACTCCCGCGCCGCTTAAGTCGCGCTACCGCGCGAACCGAAGCCCCGCGCCGCGCGGCCGCACGCGCCGACACGAAAACCACGCGCTCCGCGACCACTTTGACGATGCTCCGTCGTTCGCGACGCCTGACCGAAGGAAGCTCGGCCGCCAAGCTCAAGCCTCTCTAACTTGCCAAAGACCACCCGGATGGAATTATTGCGAGGGACAGGCCTTTTTCGTGCCAAGATCAATTGGCTGCGGCGAGAGGAAATCGCCTAAAGTGCAGGATATAAGGGACACGGAATTTTTGCGAGGGACAGGACCGCTACACCCATATAGCCCTACATCATGAGACGATTTCGAAGATCAATGACAATATCGGCATTCGGAGACTTCTTCGACTGCTCAGCGGCTCTGTTGATATAGTCAACCACCATCCCCTGCCTACTTAGAAGCTTCGCAATTATCGCTGCGTAACAGAGCGCAATCGAGTCATTCTGTGGCGCGACGAATTTGTCTGCTGTCGACCGCTGGCCGGCTAAGAACAGCATTGCATCCTGAAAAGACGGGAACCTCCTAAGGAACGGCATAACGCCTTCGCGAATGCGTTGGTCTAGGTCATTGGAAATATCATTGTCCGCGGTGGCGACATCGTTCGACGTAAGCGACCACCATTTATCAAGCCGATCGGGATGCAACATTCCGACTCGTGTATAGATACAGCAATCAGTTAATGTGTATTGTCTCGATTCTGGGCGATTGGTGTATATTGGAATTAATCCCGGAATGAGCACACCACAATTCAGCGTAAAGTCCACCTTCTCGTTATTACTCCATCGACCTCGCTGGACTTCAACCATCCATATAGGTTGATGGTTGTCAAGATACCGAGTGTATATATTACCGCCATGCGTAAATCCTTCGGAAGCAACAAGTGGCGTTACGCTGTTTCGTAATATTGCATTTAGGCGCGTGGTATATGATTGCGTCATAATCGTTACTAGAATTACGGATTGTAGTATATAACTCTGCCCTTTTGGCCTGTGGCGCGTTCATATTTCTTAATCTGGGTAGCGCCTCTCGCCTTTCCGCTAGGTGTGTCAGGTTTTAGCTCGACGGGCCTTCCTGAGGGAGTAACGGCGTCTGGTTTGACTTTACCGCCAGTTTTCGGATCAACAAGTTGCGGCTCTGACTGCCAACCGGCTTTTCCTTGGACTTTTGCCTTAAAGTCTTCATGAGCAGCTCGGCCGCGTGCTGCGGCATCTGAGTCTCCACCGGGCCTCTTGTGCGCCGCCTGAAATTCTTATCACTTAAATTGATTTAATAGTTGGAGTAACGACGCTCCTCAGGACACGAAGCAAGCCCCGCTCGACGAGAGCTTG
>JAWXBP010000168.1 GCA_034440135.1 Planctomycetia bacterium | reverse complement strand
CCGAACAACCCTTTCGCGTCCCAAGGCTGGGGCAATCGCTCGAAAGTGAGCAGTGTTTCCGACAAATCGATCGTCGGATCGAGTTTTCGCAATGCGCGGCGACCCATGTTGCGGAGTGCCCTTGAGAAGGGGAGCGGGAGGAGGAAAGGAGGCGCGTGGAAGGGATTCTACTTTACACTTCTGCTCCTTTACTCCTCCCCCCTCCAACAAAAAAAACGGCCGGCGCGTTTGCGCCGGCCGCTGTTTCAAGTTCTCATCGACTACGAATTACTCGCCACTGGTGGCGCCAGGTTCGCGGCCGGAGCGGCTGGCCATGGCTTGGAAGACGAGGATGTCGACGCTGTCGTTGATGAACCGTACCGAGCTATCGGCCATCGAGCATACCACGCCGCCGGAATGGCGACTGCGAGGCGAACAGGCGGATTGGTCGGCGTTGAGGCTCGAAGACTTCTTGCAAAACAGGAAGTCGCCGTTGTAGGCACTGCCGGTGCGTCCACCGCTGGGGTATGCACATGCTCCCATGACATCCAAGCCCTCGTTATTCGGCGGGAACTTGGCGGAAAATGACGAAGCGCCCATGGCCGGCGCGACCCAAACTCCTCGCAGGTCATGCTGACCGAGCGTCGGAGCGTCGTACGGGACAATCTCGCTGATGAACATCGTGTTCGAGGTACCGTCCTTGAAGTGCGAAGTCTTGCGACCGACGCCGTAGCCCATTTTCGGGATGCCGTTGCCAGATACGTCATCGGCCGTACTCTCGCCCTGCGCGCTGGTGAACCAGCGCTCTTTCATGGCGAAAATCGGCTCGGGCTGGAACGCACCTGCTTCGGTTGGAACAAGGAACGAGCCGTAGGTGAATTTGCCAAAGTTTGCGACGTAGTTCCCTTTCGACAAATTCTCCAAAGCCAACCCGTTCGAGGCGGCCGAGGTCCTCTGCACCGCGCGCTCCGACGTAGGGCATAGGAACGCCGTGGGTGTTTCCGTGCCAACGGCACCTTCCATATGCTCGCAGTCGTCACAGGCGCTCCACTCCGTGTTCATGCATTTGAGCGTGAACTTGTGCAACGCCGGCTGTTCGATCTGGCCCAGGATGTTCATGGCCCAGTTGGGACCGGCGCACCACAGGCCGCCAGGGGCTGCCGCTTGAGTACCGTATTGCGCACCCCAGTTCGGTTTCGTCTGGCAAATCGGCACGCCAGGCGGGAACGAGTTCTGGGTGGCCATAAACGTATGGCAGCCCAAGGTCAATTGCTTGATGTTGTTCGTGCATTGCGCACGCCGCGCGGCTTCGCGGGCGATTTGCAGGGCCGGTAACAACAGGGCGATCAAGATACCGATGATGGCGATCACCACCAATAATTCCACCAGCGTAAAGCCGGACGCTCTACGTCGTCGCATGACGCGGCTCCTTCGACTGCTCCGAACGGCAGCACTAAAATGAGAGTCAGAAATGAGTACGAAAGACACGGCCCCAGCGCGCGCCTGGACGAGACGGGGTGTCAGCCCAGGGTGGATGATTCGAACGAACCTGCTGGCCTCTCTCTGTGCCGCATAGTATGGCAATTGTTCGGCAATGATTCAAGAACTATTCACGAATTCCGCGCATTCCTCGAAATCCGCGGCTGGTCGAATTTCGTCGAGCGCCGCCCATTTCGTCGACAGATTCTCCCCAATAAGTAGGGATCGAAGCCGGACCCTACCCTTGACACCCGCGCTTCATGAACGCCAGGCCTTCGCGGGCGAGTTGCATCTCGTCCGTGAACATCCGCCGCCAGATCTTGGTGGCCGCCGCCAAGGCCGGCAACGCCAGTCCGAAGGCCTCGATCACGTACCAGCCGTCGTAGCCGATCTCCCGGAGCGCCGAGAACGACGTTTTCCAATCCACATGCCCCGCGCCGGGCGTGCTGCGATCGTTCTCGGAAATATGCACGTGGCAAATGTGTTTTCCAGCCGTCCGAATGGCCTGGGCGATGTCTTTTTCTTCGATGTTGGCGTGGAAGGTGTCGTACATCATTTTGCACGACGGGTGATTTACCGCCTCGATAAAGCGCGCCGTATCCGCCGCTGACGTCAGGAGATACGTCTCGAAGCGGTTCAGGTACTCCACGCCCAGCAGGACGCCGCACTTGGCCGCATGTTCGGCCGTGGCGCGCATTGAATCGACGCCCCATTTGAATTCGTCGTCGGTCGGTCCCTGGCCGGTGAATTCGCCCAGCGCCGAGTGATAGGGGCCCACGAGGGTCTCCGCCCCGACGGCCTGACAACACTCCAAGGTTCGGCGGTTCGCTTCCACACCGGCCTGACGGATCGCCGCGTCGGGACTAATGGGGTTGTCCGACGCGGTGCGCACGGTGACTGCGGTCCGCTTGAGCCCGATGGCGTCGAGGCGTTTGCCCAGCGCGGCGTAGGGGGCGGGATCCAAATTGAAAATCGGCAACTCAACGCCGTCGTAGCCCAGGCGCTTGATCTCTTCCAGGACTGGAAAGTGGGCCTCGGTTACGGTGTCAGTCCAGAGCAGCATGTTCAGGCCGAATTTCATCGCGTCAACTCCTCGCCGTGGATGGGTGTGGGGGCGCCTGCCAATAGCTCGGGAACACGTGCGGCGACCGCCACGCGCGCCGGAGCCAGGATTTCGCAAATAGTTTCAGGCAATGCCGGCAGCCCCACGCGACGCATCACCTGGTTCAGTCGGTAGCACAGTTTGGCATCGTCCGCGTAGTCATACAAGAATCTGGATTGGCGAAATAACTCGATGAAGCGACCCAGGCCTGTTGCCGGTCGCGGCGCTAGTCGGGCGACCCAGCGTTCAATTTCGGTTGGGTCGACTTGGTCGAGCGCGTCGTAATAGGCGTCCAGCAAGCCCGGCGATTGCTCATGGAGGACCGCGTCGAGCAATAGCTCGACCACGATGTGTCCGAGAAAACTCGGCCGCATGCCATCGTCCGGATTCAGTCGCTCGCGAAATGCGCAGGTGAGTTGCCAACTCAATTCGTAGAACGCCTGGGACTCGTGGAACCAGCCGTCGTCGAAATGATGCTGCGCCGCGCCGCGGGCGAACTCCGCCAGGGCGACGTCCTCGCTGTCGCACCACGGCAGCACATGCTTTGACCGCACCCGGCAACGGCGATCGACGACGTTTAGCCAATCCGGTAGCGCGGCGCCAGCCAGAAAGTACGGACGATCGACAAAGCGGTAGCCGTGCGCGAGGTAGTTCAAGGAGTTTGAAGTTTTCAGTGTTCAGTTTTCGGTGCTGGCGCCGGCCGCAATTGTCGGCCTGACATGGCGGCTAGCGCTCTGTCAACGCTTAATCTACGGGTGCGCGAGTGCCACTGACGGCTTGTCCGCCAGTGCGAGACGGAAGCTGAATGCCGAGTCAATTCCAGCACTGGCGGACAAGCCGCCAGTGGCACCCAACCCGAATTCTTAGAGTTGACGCTGCACTAGAGCGACTTGCGCCGCTTTTTCGGCTTCGCTTTGGGGGCATTTTTCTTATGGCGCGTCGCGTGACCACGTTCGCGCGGCTTTTTGGGCCCGTGCTGGGCGGGCCTTCCCGGCTGTTCTACGAGCGGCTTTCGCGGGCGGTGATCGACGACGCGGAAATCCAGCACGCGCCGGTCGAGATCCACGCGCGCGACTTCCACCTGGATGCGATCGCCCAGCCGATACGTGTTGCCCGAGCGATTGCCCGACAAGGTGTGGGACCGGCCGTCGTAGCGATAGTGATCGTCGGACAGCGAGGTGACGTGGATCAAGCCCTCGGCGGGGAGCTCGACGCCCATGGCAAACAGGCCATACTCCTCGACGCCCGTGACGACGGCTTCCATTTGCTCGCCGATTCGCTCGCTGAGGTAGTTTAACAGTTTGACCTTGGTTAAATCGCGCTCGGCGCTTTCGGCCGTGCGCTCGCGCTCCGAGCAATGCTCGCCCGAAATCACGAGGTCGTCGAAATCCTGATGCGGCTTGCGATGTGCCAGCATCGTGTCGATCAGCCGATGGATCGTTAAGTCCGGATAGCGACGAATTGGCGAAGTGAAATGGCAGTAGCAATCGCTGGCCAGCGCGAAGTGCCCCTCGACGGCCGGCCCATAGACGGCGCGTTGCAGTGAACGCAGCACCGCGTAGTTGACGGCTTGTTGTTCCGGCTGCCCTTCGACACGCTTCAAGACAGCCTGCATCTCGAAGCGGCTTTCCAGGCTCTCGGTGGCAATCCCCAGGGAGTTGACGAATTCCGTTAGGGCCTTGAGCTTGCGCGGATCGGGCGCCTGATGAATTCGCCGCAGGAACGGCCAATCCTTGGCGTGGATCATTTCGGCCACCGCCTCGTTGGCGGCCAGCATGCACTCTTCGATGATCTGGTGGCTCACCGTGTTTTCCACGCGATGCGCGCCGATCACGCGACCTTGCTTGTCGAGGTCGACCTTCACTTCGGGCATCGACAGTTCCAACGATCCGCGCTGCATCCGCCGCGCCCGCAGCAGCATCGCCAGCTCGTGCATGAGCGCGAGCAATTGGTGTACGACGGGCGTCAATTTCTCTCGCCAGGGCTCTCGATCGGCCAGATAATCGTCCACTTCCTCGTAGGCGAATCGCCGGCAGCTTTTGATCGCGGAGCTATGCACCTCGCTGTGCGTCGGTACGCCTTCGGCCGAGAACTCGATGAAGCACGTTTTCGTGAACCGCACGCGATCCGGTTGCAAGCTCGCCAGGCTGTTGGAGATGATCTCCGGCAGCATCGGAATCACGCGGTCGGGCAGGTAAATGCTCGTCGCGCGGCTGTAGGCTTCTCGATCCAATGCGGTCTTGGGCTTCACGAAGTGCGACACGTCGGCGATATGCACGCCCAGGCGCCAGCCGCCATCCTGTGTCCGCTCCAGCGAAATCGCGTCGTCGAAATCGCGCGCGTCGATGGGATCGATGGTAATGATTGTCGTGTTGGTCAGATCGAGCCGACCCTCGGCGACTTCCTCGACGAACGCCTCGGCCTCTTCGCGGGCGTTTTCCAACACGTCATCCGGAAAATCTCCGGGCAAGTTGTATTCGTGGATGATCGACAGCGTGTCGACGCCTGGCTCCCCGCGTTTGCCAAGGACTTCGGAGATCACCCCTTCGCCGTCGCGCGCGTGCGATGGGAAGCGAATCATCTCGATCACCACTTTGTCATCCGGCTGCGCGTTCTTCGCTTCGGGATCGCCGACGAACACCGGCTGCGCGAAGAGCGTACCGTCGACCTGCACGAACCCGGAACCTGCGCGTTCGAAGTACGTGCCGACGAAGCGATGCGTGTCACGTTCGAGCACTTCGACGATCGCGCCGCGCGGACCGAGCCCGCCGCGCCCGCGATCGAGCATTTTTACGAGCACCAGGTCGCCGCTCGACGCGTCGCCGGCCATATCGCCGGCAATGTACAAATCTTGCATCGGCAACCCGTCGGGCAGCGCCGAGCGCGGCCGAACGAAGCCGAAGCCTTTTTCCTTGCGCCGAAAGGTGCCGATTACGCGATCCGACGGCGCCGCGTCGGGCGCGACGGCGTCATGTTGTTTCTTCTTTTTCTTGGGCGCTTCCGCGACAGGCTCGTCGTCGGCCGCCACGTCCGCGGAAATGGCCACGGCTCCTGCGGCGACGGGTGGGGCCTTGCCAGTGAATTTGACAAAGTGTTTCTCGCCATAGGCGAGCTGTCCCGCCTTGACGAGCTGCCGAATCGCACGGCGCAGTTCGCCGACCTGATCCTCGGTGAGTTCAAGCTTCTTGGCGATTACTTTCGGCTTCACGGGCCGATAGTTGGGCCGCTGGACGTATTCCAGCAAGCGCTGTTGAACGGACATTTCTGACATGAGTTCCTAGTTTCCAGAATGCGACTGGCGCCAGCACAAAACTGCGCGGCCCGCCGTCGCGGAGTGTTTTATTGGAGTTGTAGCCTGGAATTCTAGCAGAATTCGCGCGGCGGCGCACCGAGGCAGAGCCTTCACCAAGACTCAGTTGAAGTGCGGATTCGGCGTCAGGCAGAAGCCGCCAAAGGGTCTTGATAGGACCGATGGAACGTCGCGTTGGCCGACCGAGACGCTGGGCTCTCAATCGATTGCCAGGTGGCAGTTCTACGCCCAGGGTTCCGCCAACAATATCTGCGGCGAATGGCGTGGGCTCGATTTTGAGTCGCCAAAGGGAGTTTAGCCCGCAAATAGCCAGACAGCGACTAACGGCGAAACGCCTCAATTCACGCATTTCGCCCGGCCGTCCAACTCCCGCCGGGCCTGCATCTTAAGTATAGCGACAATCGGCCAAGGCCAAGCGAATGAACATTGACCTGAACCCGGAGGTTTTACTATTCTCCCGCCCCGGCCAGGGTGTGAAAGCCCCGGCGGGCGGCTCTCGCGCGCCTTCGTGCGAGGACGATGTGACCAATTCGGGGATTTCTCAGCGTGTCGACCGTTTCCGCCGAAAATCGCCAACATCGACCGAACGCCGCCGTGGCCAGTGGCTATTGGGAAGCCAAGGCCGTCGCCTACGACTGCCTGCATGATCGACTTCGCGAAATGCTCAGGGTGATCGCCCAACGGCGGCCGGCGAGCATTTTCGACGTGGGTTGCAGCACCGGCGAGGTGGCCCGCGGCGTGACGGCGCTGCTGCCGCAGACGCGCTACTTCGGCTGCGATATTTCGAAGACGGCCGTCGCCAAGTTGGGTCGCCCCAACGTCGTGCAGTGCGACCTGAATGTCGATGGTGTGCCCTTCGGCGATCAACGATTCGATTGCGTCGTGGCCTCCGGCATTTGCGAGTATGTCGCGGACCAACAGAATTTGTTGAGCGAACTCGCGCGACGATTGACGCCCAGCGGCGCGCTGCTGGCGTCCTACGTGAACATCGATCACATCGCCCGGCGCTGGCGACGCTGGCTCGGCAAGCGCCCGCGCGACAACCACACCTGGCAGACGCTTGTGCCGTTGACGGAATTCGCAGGCTGGCTGCAAGACGCTGGGCTCCGCATCTTGGAGCGTATTCCCACGCACGGATTCATCTCGCGCACAAGTGAACTTGCGGATCGTCTCTATCCGACGCGGCATTTATGCAAATGGGCGCCGGGACTCATGAGCCTGCTGGCGCCGCAGGTAATTTTTGTCTGTGAACGAAGTGAACAGCCCTCAGCGACGCCGAACGTGATTCCCGCCGGGCGCTAACGCTTCCGGCTCCAATTCCTGGCATTTGATACCTGGCTCATTCCCATGCATCGCGTTCTGGCCTTCATCAATCCGAAATTGTCGACGCGCAATGTCGGGGATTTGTTCATTGAGGACGCGGTCAAGCGGATCCTGTCGTACGACGCGGCGGAGAGCATCGACATCGATCCGCGGCAACCGATCACCGATCAACACATCGCCGAGATCAATCGTTGCGATGCGGCCGTGATTGTCGGCACCAATCTCTGGTACCGGCAATTGGCCCGGCCGGGACGCTGGTGCTTCACGGCCGAGCAATTGAAGGCGATCCGCGTGCCGATCATTCCCTTGGGAGTCGGCACGACGCGGCACGTCGGCGAAGACAACGCCTTCGACGACGATACGCTCGAACAACTCCGGATCATTCACGACTCCTGCCATCAGGCCAGCGTGCGCGACGAGCGGACGCGCGAGGCCCTGGCCGAGGCCGGGATTCGCAACGTCACGCTGACCGGCTGCCCCACGCTGTACCGCAGCCTGGCGGCGCAATGGACCATGCGTCCCTTGGACAGCGAGCGTCCCGTGGGTGTCTCTCCATCGCGAATGAACGCGTTTCCGGTCCGGGCGACTCCCTATTCGGCGCTAGGCGTGCAGCCCTATCGCCGCGAAAACCACGTCGCACTCACGGTGCGCAAAGGCCAGCGCCGCAACGTGCGGAGCCTGGTGCAGATCCTGCAACGCAAACGGTTTACGCTAACCGTGGCCGCGCAACAGGACAAAGACCGCTTCCTCGGCTGGGGCATCCCCTGGTTCGCGCCGAGCGTCCCGACGCTGTACCGATACGACCTGGCCCCCTATGTCGACCTCGTGGAACGCTCGTTCGGCGCCATTGGCTGCCGACTGCACGGCAATATGTTCCACCTCTCGCACGGCAACCCGGCGGTGTTTCTGGCCAATTGCTCCCGGGCGGAATCGTACTGCCAGACGTACGGGCTTCCCTATTACTACTGTCCGGACCACGAGTCGCTGACCGCAGGGCAGTTGAATGAGGCCGTGGAACGCCTCGGCGATCGCGGCGAATACACCCGATTCGCGGAACGCTACGCCCACTTCCACCGGGTGCTCGGCGACACGCTCGTCGCCAACGGGCTGGAACACCGCCTGAAGCAGGCGGAGCCGGCCAAACAGTTTTCGCGGCGAGCCGCTTAAAAAGGGCGGTCCATCGTCGGCGTCTTGACCATCCCGCGCACCATCGTTACCATGCTGGCATTCATCCGACGCTGGTCGGATTTTTTTCGGCCCGGGCTTGTGAAAGCATTCACAAAGTGCCTGGCGTCGAATGACAAGTCATTGCAGCACAAGACTTTATGCAGGACGCAGCGGTCCCACTTCTGCTCTTTGTTTTGGCTAGCACCGGCCTGGGGCTGGCCTTGCTAGCGGTAGGGAAGCTGCTCGGGCCCAAGCGGCAGTCGGCCGTCAAGCAGATGCCGTACGAAAGCGGCATGGATCCGATCCATGATACGCGGCGGCGGTTTGATATCGGCTTCTATCTTGTGGCGATCGTCTTTCTGGTCTTCGACGTGGAGTTGCTGTTCCTCTATCCCTGGGCGGTCGCCAGCCGAGCTGCCGCCGCGCCGGGAGTGATGAGCAGTCAGCCGCTGGGGATCGACGGGGCGGTGGCCGCGGGCTGGGTGGATGGTCGCGGTCTGGTCTTCACCGAAGTGATGATTTTCATCACACTCTTGGCCGCGGGCCTGCTCTATGTCTGGAAAAAAGGGGTGTTCCGATGGCGTTAGAGCTCCCCGAAAACGTGGTGGTGAGCAAGCTCGACTCGCTGGCCAACTGGTGCCGGAAGAACAGCCTGTGGCCGATGCCCTTCGCCACGGCCTGCTGCGGCATCGAGTTGATGGCCACGGGGGCGAGCAAGCACGACTTGGCCCGGTTTGGCGCCGAGGTGTTTCGGTTTAGCCCTCGGCAGTGCGACTTGATGATCGTCGCTGGCCGCGTGGTGATGAAGATGTTGCCGGTGCTGCAACGCATCTGGCAGCAAATGCACGAGCCGAAGTGGTGCATCTCGATGGGCGCCTGCGCCTCGACCGGCGGCGTGTTCGACACCTATTCGGTGGTGCAGGGAATCGACCGCTTCATCCCCGTCGATATGTACATCCCTGGCTGCCCGCCGCGGCCGGAGCAACTGATTCAAGCCATCATCGACCTGCAAGACATGATTCAAAACGAAGGCACGATCACCGGCGAAGAGTTCGAACTGAAATCACGCCAAGCAACGAAGCGGGCGCTGATCGAACTGCCAGTGATCCAAAGGCCCATGCATTTGTTGAGATAGGGAGGAAGTTTGAAGTGTTCAGTGTTCAGTGAAGACGCTGTGCCGAAACACTGAAAACTGAACACTGAAAACTTCAAACTAAGAAAACATGCTCAAAACTACCACGCTCGAAGCGATGTTAGCCGCGTATCCGGAGCTTGCCGTGAGCGAGTTTCGTGGTGATACGCGCGTTGTCGCGTCGCGTGGAAAGCTGTTTGAGACCTTGCAGTGGTTCTTGTGCCAGCGTGGGTTCGATTTGCTGGTCGATATCACCTGCGTCGATTACTTGAACTATCGCGACGCCAAGGATCGCTTCGGACTCGTGTACTTGCTGGCTTCGACCGAGACCAACGAGCGCATTACCCTTCGCGTGTATTTGAATGAACCGGAGTTGAACGTCCCCAGCGTCGTCCCACTTTGGGAAGGCGCCAACTGGATGGAACGCGAAGTCTTCGACATGTTCGGCATCGTGTTCGATGGGCATCCCGATTTGCGACGCATTTTGATGCCCGACGAGTTCACGGCTTACCCCTTGCGCAAGGACTACCCGTTGCAAGGACGCGGGGAGCGTCATAACTTCCCCGTGCTCCGACGCAATCAGGCATGACACGATGGCGCCAACAGCCGCACCAACATTTCAAACGATCGACTTGGCGCATGATGAGCCGGTCGACTACATCTGGACGCTGAATTTCGGCCCCCAGCATCCGGCGACGCATACCACGCTGCGCCTGGTGCTCAAGCTCGACGGCGAACGGGTCGTCGACGCCATGCCGGACATCGGCTACCTGCACTCCGGTTTCGAGAAGATCGGTGAACATCTGGATTACAACCAGTATGTCACCGTCACCGACCGGATGAATTACATCTCGCCGTTGGCGAACAACATCGCCTGGCACGGCGCGGTGGAAAAGCTGCTGGGCATGGAGCTGCCGCCGCGGGCAAAGTACATCCGCACGATCCTGGCGGAACTCGCCCGCATCAGCGATCACTTGCTCTGCAACGGCGCCGTGGGGCTCGATACCGGCGCGTTCACGTTTTTTCTGTACGGCTTCTATCAGCGCGAAGTGTTATACGACATCTTCGAAACGCTGTGCGGCGCCCGCTTCACGAACAGCTACACGCGCGTCGGTGGCGTCTCGCAAGACTTCACGCCGCTAGTGATCGAGAAGATCCGCACGTTCTTGAAGACGTTCCCGAAGACGCTCGAAGACATGGAGCGGTTGCTGAACCGCAATCGCATCTTCGTCGACCGCACCAAGGGCGTCGGCGTGTTGACGAAGGAAGAGGCCACGAATCGCAGCGCCACCGGGCCGATTGCCCGCGCGAGCGGCGTGACGCGCGACCTCCGCAAGGACGAGCCGTATCTCGCTTACGCGGATCTGGACTTCAAAGTCTGCTGCATGAAGTCGGGCGATTGCTTCGCGCGTTACCTCGTGCGGATGGCCGAGATGCGCGAGAGCTTGAAAATCGTCGCTCAGGCATTGGAAAACCTGCCGAGCGGACCAGTGAACGTCGGCCAAGACGAGCGAACCGCGTTGCCGGATAAGGGGCTTGTTTACCGATCGATCGAAGGGACTATCTCCCACTTCGAACTGACGATGACCAACCGAGGCTTCGAGACGCCGCACGAAGAGTGCTACAGTGCGATTGAAGCCCCCAACGGCGAGTTGGGCTTTTACCTGGCTGGCGACGGCACCGACGTGGCGTACCGCGCGCGCTGCCGCCCGCCGTCGTACATTCATTTCGCCATCTTTCCGCACCTGATCCGCGGCCACACGTTATCCGACGTGGTGGCGGTGCTGGGAAGCTTGAACGTGATCGCGGCGGAGTTGGACCGATAGAGGAAGTGATGAGTGATGAGTGATGAGTGATGAGTGATGAGTGATGAGT
>JAWXBP010000167.1 GCA_034440135.1 Planctomycetia bacterium | reverse complement strand
CTACGGCGCCGTGATGGGCAGCAACTACAACAGCAAGCCGCTAGCCGCCGAGGTGATGATCGAAAACGGCCGGCCGCACCTAGTTCGTCGCCGGCAAACGCCGCAAGAGATCATGCAAGGCGAAATGATTCCGATGCGGTAGTGACGACTTCAACTCTCGCCGTCCGGCGATGCGTCTTGAAAATCGGTCAATGTCCTCGGTCGCCATGCGGAGCGCAAGGCGTTGAGGACTGCCAGGACGTCGATGGCTTCTTGTAATAATGCGCCGGCTACCGGCGGTAAGTAACCGGCCGCGGCGAAAAGCATGCCGAAGATGGAGAGGGCCATTCCGCCCACGGCGCTTTGCAGGGCGATCGAGCGCATGCGGCGGCTGATGTGCAGCAGTTCGTCCACTTTGGCGAGCGAGCTATCCATGATCACCGCGCCGGCAGCCTCGGCGGTGACGTCGCTCTGCTGACCGAAGGCAATGCCCACCGTGGCGGCTTGCAGCGCGGGGGCGTCGTTGATTCCGTCGCCGAGGAAAATCGTCTTGGCCTTCGCCGTCTCCTCGCGAACGATCCGCACTTTGTCCTCAGGACTCTGCTCGGCGTGGACTTCGTGAATGCCAACCCGGCCGGCCAGGTATTCCACTTCGCTGCGTCGATCGCCGGAGACCAGCAGCACACGGTTCAATTGGTGGCGCGGTCCCAAATGATCGATGAAGGAGCGGCCGTCGGCGCGCGGCTGGTCGCGGAAGCGATACGTGGCGGCGTAGCGATCGTCGATCAGCACCACGCATTCCATGCCGCTCGCCGGCGGGGGCAACTGCTCTGCCAACTCCGGACGCTCGCGCATGAGACGCTTGCGATGCGTGATCATCACTTCGTGCCCGTCCACGCGGCCAACGAGTCCCTGCGCGGGCGGCTCGTGAATCTCACCCGCCTCGCTGCGCTTCAGTTGTTCGTCGCGCGCCGCGCGGAGAATCGCCGTCGCCAACGGATGTTTCGAATAGCGTTCCACGCTGGCCGCGAGGCGTAGCGTTTCCTGAGCGTCGAATTCCGGCGCGACGAGTTGCTCGGAAAGGCGCGGCTCGCCATAGGTCAACGTGCCGGTCTTGTCGAAGATGGCGACCGTGCAACGATCGATCTGTTCTAACACAATGGGGTTCTTGATGATGATCCCGCGCCGTGCTGAAAGCGAGATCGAACCGATGATGGCGACCGGAATCGCAATCAACAGCGGGCAGGGCGTCGCGGTGACGAGCACTGCGAGAAACCGCGTGGCCTCGCCGCTGGCCGCCCAAGCGCCGATGGCAATGACGAGGGCGAGCGGCGTGTAGAACGCGCCGAGCTGATCGCCGAGGCGGCGAATCCGCGGCCGGTATTGCTCCGATTGCTGCATCACCTTCATGATCTGCGCATAGCGCGAGTCGATCGGCCGTTTCGTCGCGCGGATCGTGAGACTGGCTGGACCGTTCACCGCGCCGGAGATCACTTCGACACCGGGCGTTTTCGAGACGCGATACGGTTCGCCGGTCAGGAACGACTCGTCCATCGAACCATGGCCCTCGACCACTTCGCCGTCGACCGGGCAAATTTCGTGCGGCATCACGACCATCAAATCGCCGGGCGCAATCTGATCGACGGCGATATCCTCGGTCAGCCCGTCGCGCCGGCGATGTGCGACCGACGGCATGCGTTTGGCCAGCGCGCGGAGCACGCTCGACGCGCTCCGCACCGCGTATTGTTCGAGCGCTTCGCCGCCGGAGAGCATCAAGACGACGATCGCTCCGGCCAAGTATTCTTCTAGCAACACCGAGGTGACGATGGAGATCCCGGCCAGCAGGTCGGAACCGAACTCGCGATTCCAGGCCTTCACGGCCAGCTCCCAGACGAGCGGAAGGCCGCCGGCGGCCAAGGCCACGAAGAGCGGCAAGTTCGCCGCAAACAAGCTCGCGCCGGTTCCGAAGCGCAAGATCAGATGCAACGCGATCGCTGCGACCGCAATCGCGGCGATGACCGCGTAGCGCCGCTCTTTCGCCTGTTCGGTGGCGGACGAGGTGGCTGCGCCGCTCACTCGATCCACCCGCCGCCCAGGACGCGGTCGCCGTCGTAGCAGACGAGCGCTTGCCCGGGAGCGATGGCGTCTTTGGGTTCATGCAACGACGCATGCAGCCGATCGCCCGGCAGGACCTTGACGGTCGCGCGCACCGGCGTACTGAGATAGCGAATCTTGACGCTGCATTCCAGCGACCCGGACGGCGGTTCGATCAGCCAGTTCGTGCGATTGGCGGAGACTTCCGAGCGCGCCAGATCTTCGCGCTCGCCAATCACCACGCGCCGCGTTTCCGCTTCGATGCGGACGACGAAGCGCCGTTCGCCGAAGGCCACGCCGAGTCCTTTGCGCTGGCCGATGGTGAACTGCTCGATGCCCGTGTGGCGGCCGACAACGGCGCCATCCGTCGTGACGAGCTCGCCCGAAAGATCGAGATCGCCGTGTCGTTTGCGGACGAACTCCGCGTAATCGCCGTTGTTGATGAAGCAGATTTCCTGGCTGTCCTGTTTGTCGGCGACATTCAGTCCCAGCGTGCCGGCGAGGCGACGAATCGTGGGCTTGTCATACTCGCCGACGGGAAACAACACGCGCGGCAGCAAAGCCCGCTGGATACCGAACAGCACGTAGGACTGATCCTTGCCACCGTCAATTCCGCGCCGCAGCGCGGCGATCGATTCGCCGGGCTCGCGCGTCAGGCGCGCGTAATGCCCCGTGGCGATGTAGTCCGCGCCGATCGTGTCGGCGTAATCGGCCAGCTTGCCGAATTTAAGCCAGTTGTTGCAGACCACGCAGGGATTCGGCGTGCGGCCCGAGGCGTACTCGGCCACGAAATAGTCCATAATGCGGCCGAATTCTTCCTCGAAGTTGATCGCATAGAACGGAATTCCCAGCCGATCCGCCACGCGCCGCGCGTCGGCGGCGTCGGAAGAACTGCAACAACCTTGCTTGTGTCCTGGCCGCGGTTGCACAACCGGCAACAGCGCGCGGTAACTGCCGCGTTCTTCGCCGGAAGTCGCGCAGACTTCGTCTGCTGCCTGCCCATGCCGCATGAACAGCCCGACGACGTCATGACCGGCCTCGAGCAACAAGTGCGCAGCGACGCTGCTATCAACGCCGCCGGACATGGCTAGTAGGACGCGTGGCATGGGCTTAGCGATCGTGTTCGTGAGCGCGGATGAAGTGGCTTCAATGTTGTAGTTCCGGCCAGCTTGCAACATCCTGAGGCGACCGCACTACGATGCCAGGGTATCGAGTTAAGTCGTTGACATTAAACGTCATTATTTCAGGAATTAAATGTCGTTGCATCGCGGCCACCAGCCGCGCGTCGTGGGCTTGTTTGCCAGAGACGCCTGAAGCAATCACCAACGGCTCCCAATAGTGAAATACACCGGCATCATCATCCAGCAACTCGTACAAACGCTTAAAGCCCTCGATATCACGTTGGGCATCGCTCACCGCCAATCCAAGCCCGCGAACATTGGTCGGGCGCGTGCTAACTACCCAATATTCATAGATGACCTGCGGTACGACAATGATGCGATACGACCGTTCGCCCAACTTCTGAAGTGCTGTATGAACTATCGACCGCTCCGGCCTTCCTGGCTGCCTCAATCGAAGCAATACATTTGCGTCGATAAGGATATCGATGCGTTGATCGGCTAAGCTTGCGCTCATTCGTAAATGCTCTCGCGACTATCATCCACAATGTGCGACACTGGCTGATGAGTTGCCAGCCAGGCGTTCAAGAACTCGTTCCATTCCGGCGTGCCAGGACGAAGACGTTGCGGTTCTCTCGCTTCCGCGACGCGTTCCTGCACCGCGCGCAGTACAAAAGCCTCCACATCCTCGCCTGCCGAGATCGCGGCGTTCCTGATGAGAAGTTCCAGTTCAGGCGTCAGGTGCAATTGCAACGTCATCGCGGTTTCTCCATTTCCTCGATTATACCTCTCAGCGACCGGATCGCACACTCCGGACGGGCCTCGATCGATCGGCGCTGGGTGGTCGAGCGAGTCAAATGACGCCCCTGTTCCGGCCTGCGTCGTTTCTCGCATTTTGCGAGTCGAATCCGGCCAAATGCTTGCGAAACACAGGGAACGGCATCATAATCCCGAGCGCTGTGAGGCCTTGCCCGCACGGCGCCATTTACTTCGCTTTAATTCATTGCCAGGAGTCGTGCCGTGGGCGTACTGACGTTGGATCGGGACAAGTGGAAGACGTTCAAGGAAGCCAATAACCTCTCGAAGTCGAGTTTCTTCAAGAAGGCTGACGTCGGTCCCACGATCGAGAAGTTCCAGACGGCCATGAAAAAGTTCGAGGCGTCCAAGAGCGAAAAGGACCTCATGGACGCCTTCAAGAAGGCGGAGGCCCTGAAGGCCGCCTTCGCCAAGTTCATCAATCTCAAGGAAGCCAAGCAGGAAATGACGGCCGGCGCCAAACAAAAGCTCGAAAAGTGGTCGGGCGAACTCGACGACTATGTCATCAAACTCGCCAAATTCGTCAAGGCGTTTCCGGACATCTTGAAGTTGAATGACAAAAAGGAGATGGACAAACAGTTCGATCAGTTCATTCTTTGATCGCTCGCCGCGTGGTCTTGAATTCTTCGCTGATGCCACGGCTTGTGAACAAGCCGTGGCATTTCGGCCACTTGCCGGCTACGCGATCCCGGTGTTTTCGGTAGAATCCCGGCGTGGCCACTGACACTCCACAGCCGCCGCGCCGACGATTGTCGCTCTTTGATGCCACGAGCATCATGGTGGGCATTATCATCGGCTCGAGCATCTACAAGCTCGCGCCGGTAATCGCGGCCAGCGTACCGACTCCCACGGCGCTGATGTTCGCCTGGGCGGCCGGCGGGTTGTTCGCTCTCTGCGGCGCATTTTGCTATGCCGAACTCGCCTGCGCGATGCCGGAGGACGGCGGAGAATACAACTACCTGGGCCGCGCCTACGGCAGTCGCGTCGCGTTTCTCTACGCCTGGGCCGTGATGTGGGTCATTCGACCCGGCACCATCGGCAGCATCGCGTTCGTCTTCGGCGAGCATTTTGTCGAACTCTTCCCGGTTCGCAATATGCTCGGTTCCGTCGGCTTCGCCGTGGCGATCGTCGTGTTGCTGACCGCGGTGAACATGCTCGGCATCCGGCCCGGCACGCGCACGCAGAATGCGCTTTCCATTGCGAAGCTCGTCGGCCTGCTGGCGATTGTGCTCATCGCGTTTATCAGACCGGCTTCCGAAAACATCAACGAGACAGTCGCCGTCGCGACGACGACCGATTGGCGGCTGGCGATGATTTTTATTCTGTATGCCTTTGGCGGCTGGAGCGATATGCCGATGGTGGCCGCCGAGGTGCGCGAGCCGGAACGCAATTTGTCCCGCGGGCTGGTCTACGGGGCGCTCGTCGTCACGGCGATCTACCTGCTCGTGAACCTGGCGTGTCTCTACAGCCTGGGCTTTGAGCGCTTTCAGCAAACCGATTTGATCGCCGTCGAGTTGGTCCGGCCGCTGCTCGGAGAAACCGGCGAGCGACTCGTCGCGGCGCTCGTCTGTATCACCGCCGCCGGAGCGCTCAACGCCATGATCTTCACCGGCGCGCGGGTGTCGTTCGCCTTAGGCAAGGATCACGGTTGGTTCGGCTGGCTGGCGAATTGGAGCGATCGCTACGGCGGCCCGCTCGTGGCGCTGGCAGCGCAATGCGCGATCAGCGTGTCCCTGATCCGCGGCTTCGGCCAGCGCGGCGACGGCTTCGGCCGGATGTTGAACTACACCTCGCCGGTGTTCTTCGCGTTCTTCCTACTAACCGGCGTGGCGCTCGGGATCCTGCGCCGCCGCGAGCCCAACCTGCCGCGCCCCTACCGCACGACCGGCTACCCGGTCACCTGGCTGATCTTCTGCCTCTCCTCGGCGTTCATGCTGTATTCGAGCGTGAGCTACGCCGTGGAGCAGTTTGGCAAAAGCGAAGGTTTGCCGGAGGCCGGCTGGGCAGGCGGGGTGATGCTGGCGGGGCTGGTCATCGCGCTGTTAGCGCGACGTAAGGCGCCGCCGTGACGCGGCGAGCGCTAGGATGCCGAGGGCCAGCGTGGTGGCAGTGGCGGGTTCGGGGACGGTGTGGAAGACGATGCGGGCGTTGTCCTCCAACAGCACTGCTTGTCGAATCGGTCTTCCGTCAGGAAAAAAGCCAAGCAGAGTGGGAAGTTCGCCTTCGATATCAGTATCGTAAACGAGATCGGTTCCATAGACGTGCAGTGCCGCATCGTCGCCAACCTCGATGATCTCGGCAATGTCATAGTTCGCACCAACCAAATGAAACTGCGCCCGATCGTTTACGCGCAGCCAACCTGTGACACGACCAGTATCAAACCAGACGGCACTATCATCTTGTGCAACTAGATGTCGGTGGCGGCTGGATCGCAAGATAAGTGTGGAATGACCAGTCGCTGTTGCGCGAATGTCATCTGTAAATCCTCGTGAATTGATGATCCTCGCCGATGCATTCTCAAAAACATTCACCGAGTCGAGACGCGCGCCTTCCGCTCTGACAACCGCTCGGTTGTAAGCCGCCATTCCTGCGCTGATTGTTCCATTTGACAATTGGACCGACGCATGATCATAGGCAGCGAAGCCAATGTTGTAATTTTGCGTGCCGCTTGCAATGACCCGGCTTTGATCGTGCATTTCTATGAACGAACCTTCAGCATCGCCGAAGTCACGCCCGAACAAGTGGACGCGAGATTGACCGCGACCAACTAAGCTCGGGAAAATCCCCTTGCCACCAATCACCGCCCCTTCCACAACATCCACCACCGTCGGCGGGTTCGCCCCGTCGACGACTTCCACCGTTTCGCCCGGAAACGAATTGTTCGCGTCGATTACCATGCTCGAATTGATAATCGCCGCGCGTGCCCGTCCTCCGGTGGACAGCAACACAACGGCAACGAGTAAGGCGATCGATAGGCGCAACATGACCCAACTCCGCGATTCGTAAACCAGCCGCCGTTCTAGCCGAACCCGACCGCCGCGTCTACTTTTTGGGGCGTTTCGCCGGGACGGGGGAGCAAGGTAAGCTGAGGGTAGCAGCAGATTGTCGACTAAGTCGCCCGAAGACAAAGCCCCGACGGGGCGACAGGTAGTAGCCAGGGGTTTGCGCTCTCATGTTTACCCACAATTTTATCGCGCTGATCGCCTCGCTCGACGCCGCTCCGGCCGATACCCATCTAGACGCTTGGCTCCGCCCGATCCGTGGCGGACTAGCTGACGCCGTCCTTGCCGCGCCGCCGACTGCTCCTCCGCGCTCCGTGTCACGGCCACGCCCGTCATTGGCTCAGCGAATGACGACGCGCAGCCTCAATGCGATGTTCGGACTTTCGCTGTCCGACGGCTGGAGCGTTCCGATCGCGGTCCGCGCCGACGTGTTACGCCATCTGCGGCTCACGAGTCGTGGCGACGAGATCGTCACGGAGTTGATTTGCCGCCTCGCGCAATGGGGCGCGAAGCTGCGCGAGATTGCCTGCGACTCACAGTTGCCGCCGCGCCGTGCCGGCTTGCTTCGCAATCTCCTGCGCGCCGCGCGTTGCCGCGCCTGGGACACTCAATTCACGACGCACGCCGGGTTCTACATTCTGACCGCGGTTGCGCAGGCCGATCGGTACAACCGCTGGATCGTCGACCAGGTCCGGCCGTTCCTGGGTCGCCGCGTGTTGGAGGCCGGCGCCGGCATCGGCAATCTCAGCCAACTCTTCGATGACTGCGAACGCCTGGTGCTCGCCGATCGAGAAGAGGTTTATCTCGACCGCCTCGAACAACGCTTCGCGCACGACGAGCGCGTCCGCGTAATGCCGGTTGATTTGACTTCGTGCGAAGAAGTTGAAGCGTGCGCGGCGGAGCGCATCGACACGATCTTCTGTTCCAACGTGCTCGAACATCTGGAACCGGACGAGCAAGTGCTGCGGTCCTTCGCCGAAGCGTTGCAGCCCGGCGGACATCGCATTCTCGTCGTTCCGGCCGGCGAACGGCTCTATACCGGCATCGACGCCGCGCTCGGGCATTTTCGACGTTAAGAACCGCAAGGGCTGGAACAGAAACTCGCGTCGGCAGGTCTCGACGTCGTGTTCACGCACCGCTTCAGCCGGCTCGGCACGCTCGGCTGGGCCGTCTCCGGCCACGTTTTCCGCCGCCGCACGCTCTCCCCGCGGCAGATGATCTGGTTCGACCGCTTGTTGCCGGTGGCGCGCTTGCTGGAACACGTGCTGCCGGTTCCGGGTATGTCGTTGATTATGGTCGGCCGGAAACCGTTGCGTCCGGCGGTTCCGCAGCAACGCCGCGCGGCGTAAAGGTCCGACCAAAGCAGCAGCTATGGATTGCGTTCCGTCTCGATGAGCCGGCCGTTCTTGAACTTGACGCCGGCAGTATCCGAGAATCCGTAGACCCAGATTTCGTCGCCTCCCTCGCCAAAAACCTCGTTGGGACTGCCAAGCGTCTGGCGAACCTCCTCGAGGCTCATTTGCGGTTTCAGAGCCTTGAGTTCTTCATCACTGACGTTGTTTGGCAGGCCTTGGCGGACGAAAACCTCGCCAAAAATAACGATCACCGCGATTAGCAATACCGCGCGAATCGCAAAATCGAATCGTCGACTGCGTTTTTCCATGCCCTCAATGTAGTCGATGAGTTTTGACCGGTCCAATCGGCGTCGGAGACGCCTCCCACAGGCCTGCATGTCGGCCGTATACTCGGAGGGTCTTCCCTGAATTTCCCCGAGGCGCCCGACATGTCCGACACGGCCGTATTGCAGACCGAGCTGCCACATTGGCCGGTGTTTCGGGGAAAGGTGCGCGATGTTTACGATCTCGGCGATCATCTGTTGATCGTCGCCACGGATCGGATCAGCGCCTTCGACTGGATCCTGCCGACGCCCATTCCGGACAAAGGGCGCGTGCTCACGCAGATCAGTTTGCATTGGTTCGCGCGGGTTGGCGTACCGCATCATCTGCTGTCGGCCGACGTGGCAGAGTTCGGATTGCCTAAGGACGTCGACCTCGCGCCGCTGGCGGGGCGATCGATGCTGGTCCGCAAGGCGGAAGTCGCGCCGGTCGAATGCGTGGTGCGCGGCTATCTGGCCGGCTCCGGCTGGAAGGAATACCAACAACAGGGCACAGTCTGTGGAATCCCGTTGCCACAGGGACTCACCGAGAGCGCGCAGTTGCCATCGCCGATTTTCACGCCAGCGACCAAAGCCACGAGCGGCCACGACGAGAATATTCCGTTCGAGCGGATGTGCGAAATCGTCGGCCGGGACGCCGCCGAGGAACTGCGCTCGCTGAGCCTCGCGGTCTATGAGCGCGGCGTACGCGACGCGCGGGAGCGCGGCATCATCATCGCCGACACCAAGTTCGAGTGGGGACGGCTAGGCGATCAATGGATTCTCGTCGATGAAGTGATGACCCCGGATAGCTCGAGGTTCTGGCCGGCCGATCAATACGCTCCGGGACGCGGCCAATCTTCGTTCGACAAGCAATACGTCCGCGACTGGTTGGAGCAGACGACCTGGGACAAAAACAGCCCGCCGCCGGAGTTGCCGCCGGAAGTGGTCAGCCGCACGCGCGAGAAATACATCGAAGCCTTCGAACGCCTCACAGGTATGCCATTCGCCTGGAAGTGAGCCGTGCGCCGGAGCCGGTCCGCTGGCCCGCAATCTGATCGCCGATTGCCCAACTTGTCGCTTTGCGCTGGTGCTAGCACCGCCAGCGATCGAAATTCAGCCAGGAAAGCGCGGTTTTTCCCGGCAAATCCGGTTTGACTCACGTATTCGCATAGCTAGAATGAGGGCACCCCAAAGGGAGTGCGACCTCATCGAGAGGAACAACAGCCCGCGTTCTGCGGACTGCGTATAAGGTCGCACGAAGCATTGCGTCTCGCTGACCGTGATTTACGGATGGCGCGGCGCGCGACGTTCTGCGCGATCGGCCAGAACCGAAACATTGAAGCGGGCGGGGTGTTTCAACCACTGGTCAGGCGTTTCAACGTGCGCGCTCGCCGCGTGTTCGCGCGGCATCGGAATGCAATGCGCACCCGCGGTCCGTTGATTGCGTACCGTGGAAAGATGAACGGTGGACGGCCCTGACCCATCTCCTGGCGTTTCGCGAGTAATGCATTCCATGATCCAAACACTCACCCCCGCCGACGATCACGAGGCTGTTTTCTTGCCCCCCGTCCCTGGCCCCGCTGTGAAGGATCTCGTCAAGGTCTTCAAACTCCTCTCGGATGAAACGCGGCTGCGCATCCTGTTCGACCTTTCGCGCTGCGACGAACTGCACGTTCGCGCCCTGTGCGATCTGCTCGAACAATCCCAGCCGGCAGTCAGTCATCATCTCGCCCTGCTCCGCATGGCCGGGCTGATCGAGTGCCGTCGGGAAGGCAAGCACAACTTTTACCGCGTGATTCCGGAGCGACTCCAAGAGCTCCTCGACCGCGTCTTCGCCGACGTCCCGGAATCGGAACGCATCGTCCGCTTCGGCAACTACGCCCTGACCAGCGACGCAGCGGCGCAGGCCGTCTAACCCCGGATTGTCGGGCGTAGTCCAACGAACATCGGGCGTGGGAATGACGAATTTCTAAGCTCGAATGTCGAATCAAATTCGAATGACGAAGCTCGAATGACCTTGAATGTCGTGCACAGATCTTGCACTATTTGACATTTGAGCATTCGTCATTCTTTCGACATTCGGATTTAGAAATTCGTCATTCCCCCCATGGATTCCTTCTCCCAGCAGCGTCATAAGCCGCCGATTGAACTCACGCGGCCCCGGGAATTGGTCATTGCCTGCGCGCCGCTGCGGAGCAATATCAACCTCTCGCGGATCCTCCGCGCCGCCGGCTGCTCGGGCGTGGAGCGGATTATCTGTTCCGGCCCGGTGAAAGTGATCGACAAAATCGCCCGCGACGGCGCTGACGCCGTCCAAGTGGAAAACCACCGCACGCTGATTCCCGCGCTACGCAAATTGACGGCGGAAGGCTATCCGCTCGTCGGCCTGGAGCAAACGACCAACTCACAAGTGATCTGGGATTTCGCTTTTCCCCGCCGCATGGCCCTGGTCGTTGGCAACGAACGCGCCGGACTGGACGAAGAAACGCTCGCGCTTTTAGATCACGTCGTAGAAATCCCCGGCTACGGCCTCCCCTACGCCCACAACGTGGCCACGGCGACGGCGATTGCGCTTTATGAGTATTGCCGGCAGTATCCGACGGGGTAAATGTAGCCCCAACCGTTCCGACTGATGCCCCGAACGGCGCGCCTCAAGCCCCAACGGGGCGACCGTCAGTTGCCAGGGGCGGCAGCCCCTGGAGTTCGGCCAAGCAATACAATCTGTAGCCCCAACGGGGCGGCCGAGAATAGCCAGGGGTGCGAACCCCTGGAAAATACATAACCCAATCTGCTTGAGCCCCACAGGGGCGACACGTCTTGGGATAGACAGAAAACTACCGTTGCGACATTCTAACACCGTTCGCTTGCGTGCTGGAGCCTCCTCGGAGAACGGACTTAAGAATGGCAACAAAACCATTAACTCGTCCGCGCTGGCTTCGCTACAGCCTGCGAGCCTTTTTCGCGTTCGTGACACTGGCCGCAATTTTCTTCGCGTGGGTGGCAAAGGAGCGTCGCCAATCGGCGTACGAGCGCCAGGTAGCCGACCGGCTTCAAGCGGGAGGCGTTTTCTTAACAGCGCTCGGCGGTCCGTACGATTCGCTCGACCAAATGAAGCTAGGCAAGCCACAAGGTTGGTGGCGAGACCTTGCGAGGCGCATTCTTGGAGAGCGAGTTCTTATTGTTTTCCAAGACTACCAGAAAGCGCAAAAAGATATTGACCTGACGCCGCTTGCCGGGCTCGAAAACGTACGAGAGATGTCGCTCGCTTCCGCCGATGTCACTGACCTGACACCGCTGGCCGGACTCCAAAGCTTGAGTTCACTGACGTTCCATTCCTTGTCAGCTACCGATCTCACGCCGCTTGGCGAGCTCGACGGCTTGCAACAGCTCAACCTACTCGTCGGTTCCAGAGAAACAACCAATCTCGCTCCACTTGCCCGGCTCGACAACCTGAAGTCCTTATACTTTTGTTGCTATGGCGACGTTGACCTAGCACCTCTCGCTGAGCTTCATAGTCTGCAGGAGCTATGGCTGTTGCTCGCTACTCTCTCAACCATCGACCACATGCCATTGGCGAAAATGAGTGGCTTGAAATCGCTCCACCTTACAGCGACGACAATCACGCCGGAGCAACTCGAATCGCTCCAAAAGGCGCTGCCGAATTGCAAGATTCAATAGTGCAATTGGCATTCCTCAAGTTGTGGCCTGGTCTCCCGACCAGGCCACCGGCCCGACCGCAGGTCTCAAATTCCCGCTGTCGTTGCGCCCAACATGGCACGGTCAGGAGACCGTGCCATAACATCGAAAACGCGCTACTCCCCGGCAAAGTCCGCCGCGAACGACTCGGCGCTCAACTCCTGCCCCGTCGCGTGCCGGGTCAACTCATTCCACGGCAACAGGCGGCCCGGGGCGAAGACGCGTTCTTTCATGAATTGACCGACGCGCTGGTCGCCGACGTAGGTCACCTTGTCGGAGTCCTTGCCGGGGTAGAGCTTCGCGCACAACGCCCGGTGGACTTGGCACGCGAAGAGCTCGCCCATCATGTAGTTGTGGTAGTAGCACGGGGCGCTGACCACGTGGATCTTGCTGGCGAAGTCCGGGGCGTTGCGCCCCTCTGGGCGTTTGACCAACTGGTACTTCTCGACCAGGTCCCACCAGAGTTTGTTGAGATCTTGCTGTGGATCCTCGTACATGCCTTTCTCGAAGCGGAACATCACCTGGCACCAGCGCGAGAAAATCAACAGCTTGTTGCGGCGCATCCGGGCGCCGGCGGCGTTGAAGGCGTCCGGGTCGTCCACTTTCACGCCCATCTCCGTGAGCCATTCGGCGCTCTTAGAGAATCGCTCGAACTGCATCGCCACCCCTTCGGTGCAGAGGATGTGCGCATCAGTCCGCACCACGTACGGCACGCTCGCAGGAATATTCTTGCTGCTATACACGGCGTGCCCCAACTCGTGGAGCATCGTCCCCATCCAGTATTCATTCGGGACAACGTTCGCCAACACCCGCACGTCCCCTTCACGGTTGATGTCGGTGCAAAACGCATGCGGGCTCTTGCCCGGCTCCTCGTACAAGCTGCTCCGGGCGAGCACGTCTTTGATCGGCAGCCCGACGCCTTCGTAGAATCGCTCACAGACATCCATGATCTTGACATTGGCGTAGACAGCGTCGAGATTCGTATCCTCGATCGCCGGCGCTTCCTGGAAGAATGGGTCCTGGTAGTGCCAAGGCAGCAGTTCTTCGATCTTCACGCCGCAGTTCGCGGCCAGCTTGGCGTCGATCTCGGCCTTAGCGGCTGTATACGGGCCCTTGGTGAGCGCGTCTAACTCATCGAAGAGTTGCAGCAGCGCCTCAGGATCCTGCTCGTTCAAATAAAGCTGCATCACCTGAAAATTGGCGAAGCCGAGTTTCTTCGCGGCCTGGTTGCGGAGGTCGACGAGCGTCGCCAGATCCGGCGCAACTTCCGCGCCGACCCCTTTGCTCGCCTCCCAAACCGCCTGGCGTTCGGCCGTGTCCTTCGATTCCTTGAGCGCCTTCCGCACGGCGCTGTCGGCCAATTCCTCGCCGCCGACCTTGGCGCGGTACTTGTTGAATTTCATGTCGATCGTGTTGGAAAGGGCTGTCATGCGCTCCAGAATCGCGGGATCGACCTGCTTGGAGAGCGCCCCGAGGTACATCAATCGCACTTCCCGGGCCAACGTGGCGTCTTCCAGCTTGGCCTCGTCGCAGGCCTTGAGCTTGGCGAAGCGGGCGGTATCCGAGAGCGCCTTATCGAGCGCCGTTTCGGCCTCTTGCTTCTTGGCGAACGCGGCGTCGGAACCGGTCGTGTTGGCGTCCCACCACGCCAGCGCCGCCGTGATTTCCAGCGGGCGGAGCCGCGATTCGTAGTCGGCCACCAACTGCCGCGCATCCGCCTCGAAGTCTTGCGCCTGAGCGACGGAACTGGTCATGATGCCTGCCAATACCAGGAGGATCGGGAGAGCTACCCGCGTGAAAATGCTGCGCATGGTGTGCCAACTCCGAGCGGTGAAAAAAATGCGATTCCAAGGGGCAACACGCCCGGCATTGTGCCAAGGGAGCAGCAAACTCCGCAAGTGCCGCAGGACCAACGCCGTGTCAGAACACGTCATCAGGCCCAACCGATGCATCGGTGCGTCAATGGCGGGTTTGCCCCAATGTTGCCCGAGATCGTGGTGCCCCGTCGAATGCGATACCTCCCCGAGCGGAACCCCCTTCGTAACAATGCGTGAGAGCGCAAGAGATAGGTCGTTGAACGACAAGCAGGTGCGGGATCAATACTACAACGCTACGAGTTAATCGCCTAGTGCGCGCAGGCTCACTTCGCCCTGCTTAAGGTCGGCGGCGGCGACTTTCTGTCGTGTTCGCACATCCCACAATCGCAACGTACTACTATCTCCGCCAGGCACCAGGAACTCGCCGTGATTCAGAAAGTCAACCGAGTTGAAGTGATTGCGGACCTCGTTCAAGTTATGGATGTTTACGACTCCGTCGGAGTTCGCATCGCCGAGAACCTCGGACGTGCCGAAGTTATTTCGCACAGCATTGATGTCTTCGATAGTGACTAAGAAATCACCCTTCGCGTCGTCGTCTTTTCGGAATTCCATATCCCTTTTCCTTATCCCCGAGCCGTCCACGTTCAGCACGCGACGCCCCAACTAACGCCACGCGCGACGGCGTCGCGACAAGAGCGATCGGCGCTGAGGCACTGCGCGAGAAACACTCAGGTCGTGACCGCGGGCGAATCAACTCAGCCCTGCCACAACCAGCTTGCCACGCCACAACTTACAACACTTCACGTGCCATTCGTTCCTGACACCTTTCCTGCACCTGACACCTTTTCTAAAGACTGTCCCCTCGAGCGTTTGGAGAGCCTGCGAGACAACGGCCTTCACTCCTGGTCGTTTAGCCAGGCATTGAGCTCGGCCGTCTCATCCTGCGTCAGCCGTTCATCAGGCGGCATGTAGCCGAAGTCGACCAGAATGCGGATCGTGTGCGACTGCAGTTGGTAGAGCGGCGCGCGCACGCCATCCGCTTCATGACACACAGTACACGCGTCTAACTTCAATTGCTTGCCGGCTTCCGGACGAGGCGAATACGGCGGAAAATGGAAAGTGGACCGCGGCTGTTCGGCGATGTATTGGCTGAGCGCGGCCGCGAGTTTCGCGTCAATCACAAGATCCTCGCGCGCCGGATGAATGGCCAACGGCCCGGAGGAATGGCACTTGTAGCAACTCGTGGCCTCCAACTGCACGCGATCCGGATGGATTTGCGAAAAGTAGTCCACCGGCGGTTCGACCGTCATGTCCTGGACGATCGAAAAGTAGCCCCAGCCCTCGCCCGACGCGGTGCGTTGCACCAACAAGAAGACTCGAACCGCTGCATTTTCGAACGCGGCGATGTGATTCAGCATGGGCTCGCGAATCACATCTTCCTGCGTGCTGACCAAACCGACGTCCGAGACGGGCACAGCCTGGCCCCGTTCGAACATGGCTTTCGCCAGTCGCATGTACTCTTTGATTTCATCTTCCGAGAGGCCCTGCGCGTCGGCCCGAGGATGCGGCGGGAGTTGCACCACCGGCGATGTCCAGGTCTTGTTGATTTTCTCGGCGCCGACGGTCGAACTTTCGGCGATGAACTTTTCGCGCGTAAACCAGTTGAGATCCAGCGGCGGTTCCAGCAACAATCCTGAACCAATGGATTGTGCCGGCGGAATCCGTTTTGGTTCGTGGCCGTTGCGCGACGCCCCATCAGGGCGAGGCTCGTCGCCTTCCGTGTGGAGCGCAAGCAGCTCCAGCGATAACAACAAAAGCAGCATGCGAAAGGTCGTTTTCATCATCTTGGATCAACTTTTGAGAAGCTCGGCCAGGAATCTGCCGGTGTGGGATTTCTTGTTGGCGGCGACTTCCTCGGGCGTACCGCTGGCCAGCAGTTGCCCGCCATTGTGGCCTCCTTCCGGGCCGAGGTCGATCACCCAGTCGGCGGTTTTGATCACGTCCAGGTTGTGCTCGATCACCAAGACCGAATGGCCGTTGTCGACCAATCGATTGAGGCTCTCGAGCAGTCGATCGATATCCGCGAAATGGAGTCCCGTGGTGGGCTCGTCGAGAATGTAGAGATTATGCTTGCCCCGCTTCAGCTTGCCAAGCTCGCCCGCGAGCTTGACGCGCTGGGCTTCGCCGCCGGAGAGAATCGTCGAGGGGTGGCCGAGCTTGAGATAGCCGAGGCCCAACTCATCGAGCACCCCGATCTTGCGGGCGATCGTCGGCTGATCGGCGAAGAACGCGGCGCCTTCTTCGATGGGCATATCGAGCACTTCGGAGATGTTTTTATCCCGGTACTTGACGTCCAGCGTGTCTTGTTGGTATCTCGCGCCTTTGCAAGTCGGACAGACGACTTCGACGTCGGGCATGAACGACAGTTGCGTGGTAATCGTTCCTTCACCCGCGCATTCCTCGCACCGACCGCCTTTCACATTGAAGCTGAACGTCGAGGCGGTGAATCCGCGCCGCTGCGCTTCTTCGGTTTCCGAAAACAACGTGCGGATCGTGTCATAGAAGCCGATGTAGGTGGCCGGATTCGAGCGCGAGGAGCGGCCGATCGGCGATTGATCGATGTCGATCACGTCGTTCACGTGCTTCGTGCCGAGGAATTCGTCGTGGTCCCCGGCGATGACGCGACTATCGTGCAAGAGGGCGTAGAGCCGTTTATGAACGATCTCATGTACCAACGAGCTCTTGCCCGAGCCGGAGGCGCCGGTCACGCAGACGAACTGCTCCAGCGGAATCTCGACGTCGATATTTTGCAGGTTGTTGTGGCGCGCGCCGCGAACGATCAACGACTTGCCGCTCGGCGGCCGACGTCGCTCCGGTACGGCGATGCACCGGGCGCCGCTGAGATATTGGCCGGTCAGCGACTGACGATTCTTCAGGATTGCTTTCAGCGGTCCCTCGGCGACGATCGTTCCGCCATGGACGCCGGGACCAGGGCCGATTTCGACAACGTGGTCGGCCGCGCGAATTGTGTCGGCGTCATGCTCGACCACGATCACGGTGTTGCCGAGGTCGCGCAGCCTCTGAAGCGTTTCGATCATCTTCACGTTGTCCTTGGGATGCAGCCCGATGCTCGGCTCGTCGAGCACGTAGAGCATACCCATCAATCCAGAGCCGATCTGCGATGAGAGCCGGATCCGCTGCGATTCTCCGCCGGATAAAGTTGCCGAGCGGCGATTCAGGCTCAGATAGTCGAGTCCGATCGCGATCAGCAATTCCAATCGGGTCGTCGCTTCGCGGACGATGGTTTCGGCGATCGCCTGCTGGCGCGCCGTCGGTTTGATCTTTTTGATAAACCGCAGCAACTCCACGAGGTGCATCTCGCCGAGTTCATATAGATTCCGATCGGCTACGGTAACCAATCGCCGAGCTCGCTTGAGCCGCGCGCCGCTGCATTCGGGGCAATCGTATTCGACCATCACTTTTTTCAGGTACTCGTCCATTCCGGCGTTGGACGTGCCTTGCTTGCGATATTGTCGGTAGTGATGCTCCAACTGGTTGACGACGCCGCCGAACTTGATCTTCTTGCCGGCGTGTTGTTGTCCCTGTTTCGCGCCCGGCGGCAGGACGACCTCGAATAGCTCCCCTTTTGTGCCATACTGCAGTGTCTGCACATGCTCCGGCGCCAAGTCCTTGTACGGCGTATCGAGGCTGAACCCATAGTGCGCGGCGAGGCTGTGGAGCATGCGGCCTCCCCAACTATCTCGGCTATTGCTCATCGCGGCGGTGACGAAGGCGCCTTCATTTAGCGACCGCGTCGGATCGGGAACCAACAGCGCCGGCAACACGCGCATCGCGACGCCCAATCCGGTGCAAGTAGGGCATGCGCCCGCCGGGTCATTGAACGTGAACTGCGCTTGATTCATGACGCCGGCGACGAGTCGATGCTTGGCGCACCCGAAGCCCTCGTAGAACTTTCGCTGTGCGGGCCCAAGCTGTTTCGGCTTCAAGATGTGAAAGCCGATCAATCCGTCGCCGAGTTTGAGCCCGTGCTCCAGTGACGTCACGACTTGCTGGTCGATGCCTGGAGCGATGACAAACGAATCGACGACGGCTTCGATGGTATGCGCTTCGTCTTCGTCTAATTCGAGATGCTCGCCGAGATCGCGCGGCTTGCCGTCGATGCGGGCGCGCCGGTAACCGTTGACGCGGATTTGCTCGAACAAAAACTCGTAGTCTTCGCCGTAGATCTTGTAGACCGGCGCCCGCACCTCGACTTCCGTTCCCTTCGGCAGCGAAAGCAGATGCTCCATCATCTGGTGCGGCGTGCGAATCGCGATCGCCTCGCCGCACTCAGGACAATGCGGCGTTCCCATCGTGGCGAACAGCATCCGCAAATAGTCGGAGATGTCGGTCATCGTGCCGACGGTCGAACGAGGATTCGCCCCGACCGTCTTTTGATCGATCGACACAACCGGCGAGAGTCCGTTGACGAAATCGACGTCGGGCTTCTTGAGCTGCCCGATGAATCGCTTGGCAAAGGTCGACATCGACGCCAACAGCCGCCGCTGCCCTTCGGCATAGATCGTATCGAACGCCAGCGAGGATTTGCCTGATCCGCTCATGCCCGTGACGACGATCAACTTGTCGCGCGGCAGTTCCACGTCGATGTTGCGCAGATTGTTTTCGCGGGCGCCTTGGACCTGGATCGTCGTTCGCATGGAGTCGGTTCACCGTCGCGATTCGAATCGCGAAGCAAGAGGAGCGTCAGGAGAGCCAGATCGAGCGTGCTGGAGTAGCGACGGTCAGCTTTCGAGCAAATACGCCGGCTCCTCCACACGCTCCAAGCTGCGCTTCGTCAGCTTAAACGGCGCGGAAAGTTTCTGCAGCGATCCTTTTTGCTCCAGCCATTCGCAGGCGGACTCCAAGTGCCACGGGTACAACTGCGAAAACGCGAAGTGCTCGCTGATGTCCGAAAGCGGGATCACGCGATTCTCTTTTTTCAGAAACGCGAGCAGCGGTTTGAGGTGAGCCTTGTAATGCCGGTCAAGATAGCCGTCGATGGCGTCGAGCGCCGCGATGAGGACGCGTCGATTCTTGCGTTTGGCCAGTACGTCCAGGTAGATCGTCTGGAACAGCTCGGGATCGCCTTCCATGGCGCGATAGATGACGTCTTGCTCCCAGACCTTTCCCTGGCGAATGATCTCGGTGTACGCGACGCTGTGCGCCGCACCGAGGATTTCTTGAGCCGCGAGTTCCACGTCTTCCTTGATTTCCAACCGCTTCCGGGCATGACGCACGGCGTGGATCGTCCAGGTGGAGAAAGTCAGGAGCTCTCGCTCCTGATCCTTCGTGGCGATACTGTTGGCGGTCTTGAACCACCCGTCGATTGACGGATCCTTGCTGAACACGACGCGCCGTGCGGCGAAGAAATTGCAAGAGAACGCGGTCCTCGAGGCGCCTTCGACCATCTGCTTGAAGCGGCTGCGCGGAATCACTTCGGCATGGATATTGACGCCGTTCTCAACCAAGATGCGAAAAATCCGCTCATCGTTGCCATCGCTGCGCAGGCGTCGACTGACGCCGTCAGGCTCAATGATCCAGAGCGAAATCGACTCGCGGCGCCAAATGGTGTCCGTCGACAAGCTTCCGACCAGCACCGCGGCCAGCACGTAGCGATCCTCGGCGATTCGCTCGATGAACTGATCGAGTGCGGCTTGAAAGCGCGCGACTTTTTCGGAGTCGGATTCGCTATCCATAGGCATACCTTTCATCGTCCACCGTTGCACGGAAAGACCCCACCGGGATGTTGTATGCGATCAGCATCGTCTAGAAGTTGTTCGCGACCCGGGAAAGCCTCAGATTAATGCGCCACCTCGTAGGCGACAACAGGAAGGCGCGCGTATAATTCCGCCGCGTGCGATTTGATGCCGACACCTGTGGCCCCCCCCGTCATGCATGTCTTCCACTGCGACCATTGTCAACATTTGGTGTTTTTCGAGAGCGCGACTTGCGTCCAATGCGGTCGCCTGTTGGCTTACCTGCCGGACCAGCGGATGGTGGGCTCGCTGGACGAAGGCGGCGATGGCGCCTGGAAGTCGCCGCTCGAGCCCGAGCAGCGCGCGTATCGCCTGCGCCCGAACTATGCCGAGCACAACGTCTGCAATTGGGCGATTCCGGCCGGATCGGAGCAGGAATACTGCGATTCCTGTGACCTCACGCGGACGATTCCCGATCTCTCGGACATGGCAGCCAAGCAGGCCTGGTATCGCTATGAGGTCGCCAAGCGCCGCGTCTTATACAGCCTGGTGCAACTGGGGATTTCTCCGGTCAGCAAGTCTGTCGATCCGGAGCGGGGATTGGCCTTCGAAATTCTCGCCGATCCGGTCGACCCGGAGGCGCCGCCCATTTTGACCGGTCACGCAGATGGCTTGATCACGCTCAACCTGGCGGAAGCCGACGACGCGGAACGGGAACGCCGCCGCCTGCAAATGCACGAGCCTTATCGCACGCTCGTGGGGCATATCCGCCATGAGTTGGGTCACTACTATTGGGATCGACTGATCGCCGGTAGCGACCGCTTGGACGCTTATCGCGCGCTGTTTGGCGATGACCGCGAAGATTATGCGCAAGCTTTGCAGCGTCACTACGACGCGGGGCCCGCGCCCGATTGGCAGGAACGCTACGTCTCGGCCTACGCGAGCACGCACGCCTGGGAAGATTGGGCGGAGACCTGGGCGCATTACCTGCATATCACGGACGCCATCGAAACGGCCGCCGACAGTGGACTTTCGATCCGTCCGCGCCGGCGCGACCAGCCCTCCGCCAAAATCACCGGCAAAGCGATCGCTCGCGGCCCGGAAGGCTTCGATCAATTGATGAACGAATGGTTTCCACTCACGTTTGTGCTCAACAACCTGAATCGCGGCCTGGGCCTTCCCGACGCCTATCCATTCGTCTTGTCGAAGCCAGCAGTGGAGAAACTCCGCTTCGTTCACGAAACGGTGTACCACGCTGGTTGAAGGTTCAGCCACACCAGCCCGTAGCGCAAGGAAAGAGCCCCGTCCGCACTGCGGCAGCCGGGGCTTAATCATCGTCTAAGTTTTTTTAAACAATCGCGATTACAACCCTTCGCCCTTGGAGACTTCACTCCCGTCTCGCGTGACCAGCTTGGCGAACTCGCGGATGTCAATCGTTTCGGCAAGGAAGCGCACCGAGCCGTCGCCGAAGGAAATGACCGCGCCGCCGGAATGGAACGCATACGTCTCCGCGGTCCCTTCCGAACCGTAGTACGAATGTGGGAATCCTCCCGGGACGACGTCTTCGCCGTTGGTGCAGTTAATGGCGCACGGGCCGGGCGAGGTCTTGCCATCGTAGCTGGAGCCGTCGATGCTAAAGTCACTCGCCGGACGGCACCAGCCGCCGGCGTTGACGCGAGTCTTGACCAGGTCCTCGGAAACCATCTCGCCTTTGCGCCACACGAAGGGACGGCCGGCCGATTCCGCATAGAGAATTGTGTTCGAAGTACCATCTTTCACGTCGGCGAAACGCGGCTTTTCGTTCTTAGGCAAGAAACCTTTGCCGTCCTTGTCGACAAGGTTCGCCGTCTTCAGGCGGGCGTCGACGCCGATCGTCGGCGAGTAGTCGGTCGTCGCGGCAATCGTCGCCGACCACGTGCTCGCTTCCGGCAGCCCGTCGAGTCGTTCCGGCTTGGGGCTGGTGGGGCACAAGAAGGTGGGAATGACCTGCGACACGGCTGGCAAGTTCAGCGGGTCGTTCCAGTTCTTAGCCTGGTCGTACGCTTTGAACGTGTTGTTCTGTTCGATGAACGGCAACAACAATGTCACGCCAGCGATGCGCGGCAACGGCGTCAGGCCGGCCGGTCGCACACTGGAGGGAAAATGCTTCTTCGAGTTCTCGAAGGTGTGCGCGGCGAGCGCCACTTGTTTCAAGTTGTTGGTGCACTGCGAGCGCCGCGCGGCTTCGCGCGCCACCTGCAATGCCGGCAACAGCAGCGCGATCAAGATGCCGATGATGGCGATCACCACCAGCAATTCCACCAGCGTAAAGCCGGCGCGTGCGTGTGAAGGTTTCCGTAGCATGGGTATCGTACTCCTGAACAAATCTTCGAGTGGAGAGTAATGAGTGGAACGGAGACAACAGCGCTCGGCTAGCGCGTGAGCGTGATCGGGTCCAGCACGTTCGTGCCTTCGGCGATGCGCACTTTCAACGTCGACGTGGTGGGTTGGCTGAACTTGTTCGGCAACACATTCGGGCCGGGCTTGTATTCGCCATCCTTTTGAATCAACTTCCGCCATTCGACCGTGACGGTGTACTCGCCTGGCGGAACGCCGTCGCCGGTGTCATAGGTGCTGAGTTTGAACGAGCCGTCCTTTTCGGTTTGCGCTCGGGCCGAGATCGGATTGCCGGCGCTGGGATGCAGTACCACGAGCGCCCCAGCGACCGGCTGGCCGTTCCAGATGACTTTGCCTTCGGCCGGAAACACTTGCACGCGTTCCGGACCGGTGTCACTGCAACCGGTGACAAGCAACGCCACCGCGGCCAGCGCCGCCAAGGGCGCCCGGCCGCGATGCGCGCACTGAGAAAGAGTAACTACGGACATGGAGTTCACCTCGGTGCTTAGCGAGTGGAATGTAGGAGTGGGGGCGACGTCACGCAGATGCCGCGATGAACGAATCGGAACGCGGCGCGCTTACGGCCAGTTCATCGATCACGTGCGTCACGCCCGCGATGCGGCGGACGAGGGACACGGCGAGTTGCCTATGGTAGTACGATTGCAGAACGCCACGCAACGTGACGCGACCGTGGATGGCTTCGATGGAAATCTGGCGAAACGCCGGCACGGATTGCGCGGCGAGCAGCAGTCGCGCGCGGTCAAACAGGTCGGCGTGATCGTTGGACAAATGGGTGGGCAAGCTGGTCATGGTCTATGTTCCTGTCGTTGAAATCTGTGATGTAAGCGAAAGTGAGGCGTAATGCATCGCGACAACGACAACAGCGAAACATGGGACGATTCCTTGATGATGTGTGGAGTGGGAATTCAACGAGTCGACGTGCATTCGACTATGCAACTTCACTCGCCGCGGTTCGGTTTTGCGCGGCATGGCGACCATTCAATCCGGCCGCGAGTCGATTCTTTTCCGTGCGATCGATCTGCACGACGACGCCGTCCTGCACGGTGACGACGACGCTGCCAAAGCGCAAGCCACTCAAGGCGTGGCGGATATGTTCGATCGCCAGTTCCTGGCGGTTGTCGCTCATCGCGGCTGTTGGTGAGGAACTCATCGTGCGCTCGCTTTCCATGCTTGAAACCAGTACTTCGGTGCGACCCGCCACGCTCCGCCGATTTAGATCACATATTCCGGAACAAACACCCGCGCTTTCCGCGGCGAAAGATACACGCGATCGCCGGGACGCAATGCCAACGATTCCAGACGTTCCAACGGAATGTCGACATGAATGTCGCGTCCCGCGGCGCTCATCAGACCCACCTTGGCGACGGCGCCCGCAGGGTTGATCCGCGTCACATTCGCCTCAATGGCCGGGTGACCGTTGCGCTGCAGCTCGATCTCCAATTCGTGCGGCCGAATGTAAACATGCGCCTGGCCTTGTCCATGATCGAAACGGCCCGGCACGTCGAGCGGTACGTTGTCCCACCAGGCGCGGCCATCTTCGATCCGGGCATGAAACACATTCACGCGGCCGAGGAAATCCATCACGAATTCCGATTGCGGCCGGTGGAACACGTCCTCAGGAGTGCCGTCTTGTTCGATGCGCCCTGCGTTCATCACCACGACGCGATCGGCCACTTCCAACGCTTCCTCCTGATCGTGCGTGACGAGAATCGTGGTGACATGAATCTCATCGTGCAACCGGCGCAGCCATTCCCGCAGACCTTGCCGCACCTTGGCGTCGAGCGCCCCGAACGGTTCATCCAGCAACAGCACTTTGGGCTCAATGGCCAACGCCCGGGCCAACGCCACGCGTTGACGCTGGCCGCCGGAAAGTTGCGAAGGGTAACGCCCGGCCAGTCCGTCGAGTTGCACTAACTTGAGTAACTCGTGAACGCGGCTGTTGATCGCCAGCTTTGACGGACGCAGCTGCCGCGGACGTACGCGTAAGCCGAATGCCACGTTCTCGAACACGGACATATGCCGGAACAACGCGTAGTGTTGAAACACGAAGCCGACTTGGCGACTGCCGATCTCCGTTTCGCGGACATCTTCGCCGTGAAAACGGATGGCGGTCTCCGGATGAACGTCCGGTTCTTCCAGCCCGGCGATGACTCGCAGCAACGTGGTCTTGCCTGACCCGGAAGGGCCCAACAGCGTGACCAACTCGCCATCGCGAATGTTGAGGCTAACGTCTTTGAGCGCCTGGTATGCGCCGAAGGACTTGTGAACCCGATTGATTTCGATGCTCATGCGTTTAACCCTCTACCGCGGTCGGTTCAAGAGATGGGCGCGCGGCTTGGATTTTCCATTCCAGCGCAATTTTTAAAGCCAAGGTAGCCAATGCCAGGAGCGCCAGCAGCGAGGCGACGGCGAAGGCGGCCACGAAGTTGTATTCGTTGTAAAGAATCTCGACATGCAACGGGATCGTGTTCGTTTTCCCGCGCACGTGGCCGGAGACGACCGACACGGCGCCAAACTCCCCCATCGCCCGGGCCGTACTGAGGATCACACCATACAGCAACGCCCATTTCACATTCGGCAGCGTGACACGCCAAAAGGTTTGCCAGCCGCTCGCGCCAAGCAGCAGCGCGGCCTGTTCTTCGTCGTTGCCTTGTTCCTGCATGAGCGGGATCAACTCCCGCGCCACAAAGGGGAACGTCACAAACACCGTGGCCAAGACAATGCCCGGTACGGCAAAGATGATTTGAATGTCGTGCGCTCGGAGCCATGGGCCGAGCCAACCTTGCAGGCCGAACAACAGGACAAAGATCAATCCCGAAATCACCGGCGACACGGCGAAAGGCAAGTCGATCAAGGTGATCAACACGCTCTTGCCGCGAAACTCAAACTTCGCGATCGCCCACGAGGCGGCCAATCCGAATACCAGGTTCAATGGCACGGCAATGGCCGTGGCGACGAGCGTCAGACGAATCGCGGCCAGCGCCGCCGGATCGCGGAAGCTGGCGAAGTAGGCTTTCACGCCTTCGCGCAAGGCTTCGGTGAACACGGCGACGAGCGGGAGCACCAGGAACAGCCCCAGAAACCCGATGCCGAGCGTGAACACGATCACCTTGACCCACAGCGGCTCGCGCAGGGCCGCGCGGCTTTGACCGGAACTTGTCGCGGAAATGGCAGTGGCCATGGCTTCAAACTCCCTGCAACGCGGCGCGGCTGAACCACCACTGCACGGCGTTGATCGCCAAGAGAATGAAGAACGAGGCCACGAGCATCACTACGGCCAACGCCGTGGCGCCGGCGTAGTCGTACTGCTCCAACTTGGTGATGATCAACAGCGAAGTGATTTCGGTCACCATCGGCTTGTTGCCGGAGATGAAGACGACGGACCCGTATTCGCCCAGGGCTCGTGCGAACGAGAGGGCGAAGCCCGTGATCATCGCCGGTAACAGCGCCGGCAGCACGACGTAGTAAAACGTCTGCAGTCGATTCGCGCCCAGACTTGCGGCAGCTTCTTCAGCTTCCGCTTCCAGTTCCTCCAACGCCGGCTGCACCGTGCGCACCACAAACGGCAGCCCGATGAATGTCAACGCAATCAACACGCCCAGTGGCGAAAACGCGGCGTGAATTCCCAGCGGTTCCAGCCATTGCCCGAGCCAACCGTTCGGCGCGTACAGCGTGGTGAGCGCAATTCCCGACACGGCGGTTGGCAAGGCGAAGGGAAGGTCCACGATGGCGTCGATGAAGCGTTTTCCAGGGAATTGATACCGCACCAGCGTCCAGGCCAGCAGCAATCCGAACACCGAGTTGATCACTGCCGCGAGAAACGACGCGCCGAACGTCAGCCGATAGGAAGCCATAACGCGCGGCGAAGTCACCGTCTCCACAAAGTCCGACCACGTCATGGTCGTCGTGCGGAGAAACAATCCGGTGAGCGGGATCAGCACGATCAAACTCAGGTAGGTCAGCGTCCAGCCGAGCGTCAGCCCGAAGCCGGGGAGGACGCTATGGCGTTTGAACAAGTTACGCATGAGACGTGAGTCCTTTCACTGTCCCGGTGTGTAAATCTGGTCGAACACGCCGCCGTCATCGAAGTGTTCGGCCTGCGATTTCTTCCAGCCGCCGAACACGCTGTCCACGGTGAACAGTTCGAGCTTCTCGAAGCGTTCCAGCAACTTCGGCTCGACTTCGCTCGGATTTACCGGGCGATAGTAGTGCTTGGCAGCGAGATCCTGGCCTTCCTTGGTGTAGAGAAAGCCGAGATAGGCTTCGGCCGCCTCTCGCGTGCCATGCTTTTCGACGTTTTCGTCGACCACGGCGACCGGCGGTTCGGCCAGGATGCTGAGGCTCGGCGTGACGATGTCGACCTTGTCCGGCCCCAACTCATTGATGGCCAACAGCGCCTCGTTCTCCCAGGTCAACAAGACGTCGCCGATGCCCCGCTGCACGAACGTGTTAGTCGAACCGCGGGCGCCGGAATCCAGCACCGGCACGCGACGGAAGACGCTCGTCACGAACTCTTTGGCCTTCACGTTCGCGGCGGCCACGACATCGGACTTGGCGGGATCTTTCAGTGCGTCGAAGCCGCCCAACTCGTGATGCAGCGTGTAGCCCCAGAGCACCAGGTAATTCCAGCGAGCGCCCCCCGAGGTTTTCGGATTCGGCGTAATGACCTGCACGTCGTCTCGGCCCAGGTCGGACCAGTCGTTGATCTTCTTGGGATTACCCTTCCGCACCAGAAACACAATCGTCGACGTGTAGGGTGCGCTATTGTTCGGCAACCGCGATTGCCAATTGTCCGGAAGCAGTTTGGCTTTTTCGGCGATGACGTCGATGTCGTACGCCAATGCCAGCGTCACTACGTCGGCTTCGAGCCCGTCAATCACCGCCCGGGCTTGCTTGCCGGAGCCGCCGTGCGATTGCTCGATCGTCAACTCGACGTTGTTGTTTGTGAGATAGTCCTTCTTAAACGCCTCGTTGAATTCCTCGTAAAGCTCGCGGGTCGGATCGTAAGAGACGTTGAGCAGCGTGAGCTGCTTCGGTGCTTCGGCGGAGCCGGATGCATCCGCCGACGTGGAACCTGACCCGGTTGCCGAGGCGTTGTCGCCGCAACCAACCGCGCTCAACGACAGCGTCATTCCCGTCAGAGCCAAGGCGGCGAAGAGTAATCGCGATCTCATGGGTTTCCTACTCGAGCAGTGGCAAGTGGGCAGCGATTCCGGAGTGGACTCGCGAATCGTCGGTCGGAGGAAAAGCAAGGATCGTGCCAAGGCGAACTTTTTGGTACGCGCTGTGCGAATCATCGACTTAGGACCGAAAATCGGACTGTACTCATGGGAATCCGTGACATATGATGGAACCGACCCGCGACAATTCATGGGACACCGTCTTATTTGATGGTTTTGACGGCATGGAACCGTTTCGCCCGTTACTGTTGGAAATCTGGCGCGAAGCCTGCCGGCATATTGAGATCCAAGAGGCGACGGCCAACATTACCACCTTCCTGGCGAAGCATTTGCCGCTGGGAGGCGTGATCGTGCGCCGCGTCGAAGAGGCCCATCGCACGATTGCGACCGTGGCCGCCGCGGGCGTGGGGCGCTGGGTTCCACCGGAACCCAGCGGATCACCGGTGTCAGTGACTCAACTTCGCCGCCTGCGCAGATGGGGTGAGGGGCGCAAGCTGCTCCGGCAACGTCAGGACGACAGCTCCGCGGAATCGCGCGTGCTCATCCCATTGGATATCCGTGGCGACGTGCTGGTGGGACCACTCGGCGCTGCCGGTGCCCTGACCGGCGTGCTCATCGTGGTCGCCAAGGAGGGACACGCCTTCGACGCCGAACATCGCAAGCTGGTCCGCGCACTGTTGGAGCCGTTTTCCGTCGCGCTCGACAACGATCACCGCGTCCATGAGTTGGCGTCGCTGCGTGAAACCGCCGAAGCAGAACGCCGCACACTGTTGACGCGACTCGGCCGCAGCGAGATGGACGAACCCGTGGTCGGCGTCGAAACTGGGCTCAAGCCGGTGATGGAACGCGTCGCCCTGGTCGCCCCGTCCGATGCGCCTGTGTTGATCCTCGGCGAAACCGGCACCGGTAAGGAAGTCATCGCCCGCGCGATTCACAATCGCTCGCCGCGGCACGCCAATCCGTTTATCCGCGTAAATTGCGGCGCCATTCCCGCGGAATTGATCGACTCGCAACTGTTCGGTCACGAAAAAGGCAGCTTCACTGGCGCAGGCGAAATGCGCCAAGGTTGGTTCGAACGCGCCGACGGCGGCACGCTCTTCCTCGACGAAATCGGCGAACTGCCGCTGCAAGCGCAAGTCCGCTTCTTGCGCGTCTTGCAAGACGGCTATCTGGAGCGCGTCGGCGGGCAACAACCAATTCGCGTCGATGTGCGCATCGTGGCCGCCACGCATCGCGATCTGGCGTCGATGGTGCAGCACAAAGAGTTTCGCGAAGACCTGTGGTATCGCCTGGCGGTGTTTCCGTTGGTGCTGCCGCCGCTGCGCGAACGCTTGGACGACATCTCCGAGCTCGCCCAACATTTCTCCGAACGCTCCGCCACGCGGCTGGGTTTACCGCTCGTGCGGCCGACCCCGGAGGACATCCTGCTGCTCGCGGAATACGATTGGCCCGGCAACATTCGCGAATTGCGGACGGTGATCGAACGCGCAGCCATCCTCGGCGACGGCAAGCGACTGGAAATCGCGAAGGCGCTCGGCGTCATCCCGCCGCGCGTTGCGCAACCGGCGAGTCTCACGTCCCACACGGCGCCGCGCCCGGGTTCGTTTGCGACGGAAGCGCCGACACGCGAAGGCCTGCTCACGCTCGACGACGCGGTGCGTCGCCACATCGAGCGTGCGCTCCAGGCCACACGCGGCAAGATCGAAGGCCCGCGCGGCACGGCGGCGTTGTTGCATATCAACCCGCACACGCTCCGCGCCAAGATGCGCAAACTCAGCGTAGATTGGTCGCGCTTCCGCGATTGAGTTGCGCGCGCATAAAAACAGCCCAGGCGATTGGGCCTGGGCTGCAATGCAATTCACTTTGACTTCGTCGTCGTCGCTTAGCCCTTCGCCTTCGCGTAGCGGCGGGCGACTTCTTCCCAGTTGATGACGTTGAAGAACGCCGCGAGGTAATCCGGGCGGCGATTCTGGTAGTGCAGGTAGTAGGCATGTTCCCAGACGTCGACGCCCAGGATCGGCGTGTTGCCGCCGGCCATCAACGGCGAGTCTTGATTGGGGGTCTTCTCGACGACCAACTTGCCGGCCTTGGTGACGCTCAACCAGCCCCAACCGCTGCCGAATTGGGTCGTGCCGGCTTTGGTGAGATCTTCCTTGAACTTGGCGAAGCCGCCGAGGTCGGACTTGATGGCGTCGGCCAGCGCGCCGGTCGGCTCGCCGCCAGCGTTCGGGGCCATGATCGTCCAGAACAGCGAGTGATTGGCGTGACCGCCCGCGTTGTTGCGAACCGCGGCGCGCTTTTCCTCGGGAACTTGGTCGAGCTTGGTGACCAATTCTTCGACAGGCAGATCCAGCAATGGGCTGCCTTCGAGCGCCGTGTTGACGTTGTTGATGTACGCCTGGTGATGCTTTGTAAGATGGATTTCCATCGTCTTGGCATCAATATGCGGTTCCAATGCGTGGAAAGGATACGGCAGCGACGGCAGGGTGTATGGCATCGTTCCACCTCAGGCAATGCGGTTGACGGGTCTCATGTCACTCGTGTGCGAAACCAACATACCGCGCGCGCGGACCATCGGCTAGGGTGGGCAACAAGCGCGTCGGGCTAGTGTAAAACGACTCGGGGCAACTTACACCAACTCCGCGATCACTTCCCCGTGATCGATGGCCGGGACAGGGCGGCCCGCGTGGTTGAGGAAGCTCACCGAAGGATCGACGCCGAGCACGTGATAGATCGTGGCGTGGATGTCGCTACAGGTGATCGGACGGCTCAGGGGGTATTCGCCGAGACGATTCGTGGCGCCGACAATCTGGCCACCCTGCAAACCGCCGCCGCCAAGGACGCAGAACATCGCGCTCCCCCAGTGATCGCGGCCAGGCGTCCCCATGCTGCCGGCCGGGCCGCCGTTACCGCCGTTGTTCATCCGCGGCGTGCGGCTGAACTCACCGCAGACAACGACGAGCACTTGATCGGAGAGTCCACGTTCGCTGAGATCGCTGAACAAGCCGTACAGCGCCTGATCCACCTTCGGCAGGTAGTTCTCCATGCCGGTCTTGAGGTCCCAGTGATGATCCCAGCCGCCCAGGTGAACGGTGACCATCGTGGCGCCGGCTTCGACCAAACGCCGCGCAAGCAACGTGCTTTGACCCCAGGTATTGCGCCCATAGCGATCGCGGAGCGCCGCGTCTTCGCCGGAGAGATTGAACGCCTCGCGCGCGGCTGTGCCGGTGACCATGTCGAAGGCCTGCACCTGAAAGCGATCCATTGAATCCGCCATGCCGGTTTGATCGACGAAACGGCGCGTGCGATCGAAGTGCTCCATCAAACCGCGGCGATCCTCCAACCGGTTGACCGTGAGCCCGCCAGCGAGGTTCATGTTCTGTACCTGAAAATTCTCGGCGTTGGGATCGCCGTCGGTCTCGAACGGATCGAACTCCTTGCCGAGATAGTTCGCCGCGAAGTAACCGGGTCGAATGCCGATGCTGGCCGCGTAGGGCACCGCCACGTAGGCCGGCATGCCTGGCTTGCGCGGCCCCAGCACGCGCGTCGCAATCGAGCCGATCGACGGCGACTTCCCAGTGGTATCGCCGCCGTTCGCCCCGTCGCGCCCGGTGAGCATGTAGTGCGCGCCGGTGAAGTGATCGCCGGTGTCATGATGCAACGATCGCACGATCGAAAACTTGTCGGCGACCTTCGCCTGCAATGGAAAGAGTTGCGAGATCTCGAACCCGGGCACGTTCGTCGGAATGGGCTGCCAGATCCCCCGGTACTCGGCCGGCGCCTCCGGCTTGAGGTCGTACAGGTCCATGTGGCCCGGCCCGCCGTCGAGCCAAACCATAATGACGGACGTGTTCTTCGACGGACGCCCCTGCTCGGCGGACTTATTCTTGGCGCGGAGAATTTCCGGCAGTCCGGCGGTCGCCATCCCAGCCGCGCCGAGCTGAACGAAACTCCGGCGAGAAATGCCGTCGCAATACCGGCTCGCTCCGCCCATGCCAATGCGCCACATGGCTTCGTCTCCTGGAACAGGTCGCCGCTGGGTGGATGCGGTCAACGCATCCACACATTTTGATCCGTGCGGCATTCTAACCCTCCCGCCAGGAAGCCGCAACAGTTTGGCACAAGTCTGCAGGGCGAATCAGTTTTCGTAAGGCGTGAACCGGTCGAGGTCTGTTGGCGTAGGAAGCGGGACGGAGCGGTTTTCTTTCCTTTTTTGCACGGAGGTG
>JAWXBP010000166.1 GCA_034440135.1 Planctomycetia bacterium | reverse complement strand
TTTTAGCAGCGACTCGATGTCCGAAAACCCTCCCGCCCGAGACTACCACCACGGCGATCTTCGCCGCGCCTTGGTGGCCGCGGGCTTGGAAATCCTGGAGCGCGACGGCGTCGAGGGGCTGTCGTTAAGGGCGGTCGCCCGACAGGCTCAGGTTTCGCACAACGCGCCGTACCACCATTTCGCCGACAAGGCCGAACTCTTGGCGGCGGTGGCGGCGGCCGGATTCGAGGCTTTGTCCGAGTCGATCGCCCGCCAGGTGGCAGCGGCCCCAGCCGACAGCTTTTTGGACGGCCTGCGGGGAGTGGGGCGGGGATACCTGCTTTTCGCGGCCGCCCGGCCGGCCGTCTTCCGGCTGATGTTCCGGCCCGAGCTGACCCGCCCTGCCGAGCATCCGTTGCTGAAAGAGGCCCAAGCCCGCGCCTTCGGACTGTTGGTTTCGCAGGTGGCCGGTTGCCAGCAGTCGGGCGAATTGCCCGGCGCGGACCCGCTGCCGCCCGCCGCCATGTGCTGGAGCATGGTCCACGGCCTGGCCGTGCTCCGCGTGGAGCAAGTCCTGGACGAGACGCCGCTCGGCGGCATTCCCTTCGAGCAACTGGCCGCCATGGCCGTGGAAGCGGCCATACGGGGAGTGAGCGGGGGGTGAACCGAAACGCCCTACGAAGCGAGGAATTGCGCCAACTTGCGCTCCAATCGTTCCCGCCGTGATATTCCCGTTTGACACTCCCACACCGTCAGCACGTTCCAGCCGGCACGGCGGAGTTGTCTTCCCGTTCGTCGGTCGCGCGCCGCATTACGCTCAAGCTTGGTGACCCAGTACGAGCGCCGCGACGACGGAATACGGCATCGAGCGCAACCGTGCAAATGCCAGAAGCAACCGCTGACGTTGATCACCTTGCGAAGCCTTGAAAACACGAGGTCGGGCGTCCCTGGTAACGCGCGGACATGCAGGCGATAGCGATAGCCCATCGCATGGACTAGCCGGCGTACGATCATTTCCGGCGTCGTGTCCCGCGACTTCACCGCCGCCATGATTCGCGAACGTTCGGCGCGTGAGAACGTATCAGCCATTGCGCTTTGGAATGCCGCTCCGAATTTGGGAGCGATACCGGACCACTGTACAATTCAAGGCCAACCTGCCGGAGGAATTGCCGTGACTGAGCAGCAAGCAACTGACATTCGAAACGACTATCTATCATGGTCCGGCGGTTGGCCGCCCGATTCTGAGGAGTCCATCTTTGTCTACGTCGAGACGTCGGTGCCCGTAGGTCACGATGACCGCGAGGTAATCGCGCTGCTGCGACAATGGATGTTGGCTGCTGGCAACGCGTACGCGCAACCCATGTGATCATTTCACAAGAATTCGGATTCCGGGCGTACCTACTTGCGCGACCCAACGCTCGTTATAGAGGTTGAATAGTTCGCGTAGCTGCGCTGCCCTTCCCTCGGCAGTGAATTCGCCGATCTCCGTAACGTTCTGTCCAACGAATCGTTCGACGGAGGACACGACGACTCGGCGCATCTCAATCCCGAGAATCTTTTCTAATTCACTTTTCCATATTTGCACTCGATCATTTCGCGTTAAGAGCCATACTTCTGCGTCCGGCTCTCCGAGGGCTCGTTCGACTTGCTCGAGGTGCTTATCGTCCGGGAGCCCTACCGCCACTTCAATAATCGAGTTGCCAACCTCGATGTCGCCAAGGCGCTGGTCCGGGTCTGATCGAGATCTACGGTCTCCCCTATTGGCCCCGTGTACGGGCACTTCTCGACCTAGCCGGATCATAAGCTTCGCTGCGACTAAGTACTGCGCGACATCCCCCGTTTTGCCCTTTTCCTCGGCTTTTTGCAGTATCTCCGCGATGACCGCTTCCGCGCTTCGCCTTCGAATGCTCACCTCCAATGGATCCTGCTCAAGGATCGTACGCAGCGCGCGACCGAACATTTCTTGCGCTTCGTCAATCAATGAGTTTCGTTCGACTGCGGTTGCGGACTGGAATCCACAATCCCCAAGCAACGCCAGAACGTCCGGCCCCCACTCCCGCAGATTGGATGAACGCCGGCCATGGGTGGAGTTTTCCGCTCTAAGCCGCAGGCGGTCCAGCGCAATGTCTCCATATTTTTCATGGGATTGCAGCCCTGAGCTACCTTGGTGCATATGCTCATCTAAATCCAAGGTTGGACACTCCCTTACCCGCTCCAATAGCGCAAGCGCTGCCTGAAGTCGCGCCGGCACATACTTGTCTCCCTTTTTCATTCGGGTTTCGATCAGGTTCAAAAGGCGCTCATTCATTTGTCACCGATTCTCGGTCGCTGCGTGCAAGTAGTTCGTAACGATCCATTCTACTGCCGGCACACAGACGGCGTCACCGAAACCGAATAGCGCTTGGTTGAGCGGCACGTCAATCTTGTACGTGTCCGGCACTCCCTGAAGCCGCGCACACTCGCGGGCGCTGAGTAGCCGCACTTGAAACTTGCCGCGACCGGCCTTGAAGAGAATCTGCCGCCCACTGCCGCCACGCGGCGTTCTAAGGCAGCCGGCGATTCCATCCGTTCGCAACTCAGCCATGCTCTTCCCGTAGCGGACCCGTCGAAAGGCGGTCGCGTAGGTGATCGTGCGCCCATCGATCATCCGCTGCGCATCGGTCGCATGCCGTTCGCTTAACTGCGCCATAAAGTAGTCGACACGGTCATTGTTCCACCACTGCGGATCGTCACTCGGCAAATCTTCAACGATGTCTGCTAGTCGCGCTGTCGCAGGGGGCGGACTCGGCAGCGACCGAATGTCCCAGCGAATCTCCGTTGTCGTGTTGATGAACTGACAAAGGGCGTCTGGCCGGACCTTGCTTTGCGCTGCAGTTCGACGGCAAGGCTTCCCGTCATCCCGCCGGGCGACAATGAATAACCTTGCTCGGCTCTGCGGCGTCCAATGGACGGCGTTCAGAATGAACGCGTCCACGACGTAGCCGAGGCGGTTCAGTTCCGCGAGCGCGCGCTCAAAGTCCGCGCCTTGATTGCTCAGCAGGAATCCGACGACGTTCTCCAGCAATACGAGCGGCGGGCGACGATCCCCTAACTTCTCCAGAAGTCCCGTGAATCCGAAGAACGCGGATGATTCCTTGCCGTCAATGCCGGCCCACTTGCCGGCAATGGACAAGTCGTTGCAAGGGAAGGACGCCGTGAATAGGTCGCACGCCGGTATCGAATCGGGATCGAGTTGATGAATGTCCCCTACGACCAGATGGTCGTCGGATTCCCAGTTGTGGCGGTACATCTCCGCTTTGTCGGGATCGATATCGTTGGCGAACCCTACGCTCCAATCCTGCGCCTCCAATGCGAGGCGGACCAAGCCAATCCCTGAAAAGAACTCCGCTGCGATTGGCCGCCGGCGTCGTTCCGCGTCTTCGCGCGCGATGGAAACTCGGAAGCGACGGGGTGATACCCGCTCGACCGCGAGCTGTTCGCCTGCCGTCACCCCGTGATATTCGTAAAAGCGCCGAATCGCGCCGCGATCCCGGAAAAAACCGCGAGGCTTGCCGTCAGCATCGGTCGGAATGTCAGTCCGGACGATCCCTTCTAGTCCGTCGAAGAGGATTTCGATTTCGCGCGTGCTGTCGCCCGACTTCTGCGGCGGGCCAAAGCAATCGCCGGGGAAAAGGTCGTAATGACGTGACAGGTAAAAATGGTTTTGGCGCAGATTCCCAGCCGTGACGGTAAGCAACCGTCTGACTCCTTGGCCCGAACTGTCGCTCACAACGCACTCCATTCGCGAAACCACCAGACAGTTGTTCACCTATTTCAGGATGATACAGTCCACCGGCCAAGATGCAACTTGCCCTCCGCAACCGGCGGCGGGCGTTTGTGCCAAAGCCGTGACAGCGAGACCGGGGGGGCGCAGCTAAGCGGCCGAACGTATGCCAATATCTGCGGTGGCCGGCGACTACGTAGCCCTCGCGCTCCGCGTGAGGTAGCGTGGAGCGGGTCCGATCGTTCCGCACGAGGGAAGCGAACGGTGGGGCGCATTTCGCAACGGCGCACGCGACGGGCACTCCCAAGACATTCATGGCGGATTGCAACCCTGCCCTACAACATGCCCACCATCCTCGACCAGATCGTCGCCCACAAACGCCAGGAGATCGACCGCGCCCGACGCGCGGTTCCGCTGGAAGGACTCCGCGATCAACTAACTTCCGCGCCGCCCGTGCGAGACTTCTTCGCGCCGCTGGCGGCTGGGGGGCCGATCAAGTTGATCGCCGAGGTGAAGAAGGCCAGCCCTTCGCGGGGAGTGATCCGCGCGGACTTCGATCCCGTCGCCATCGCCCAAACCTACGAGCGGCACGGCGCGACCTGCCTGAGCGTGCTCACCGACGAGCGGTACTTTCAAGGGAGCCTCGACTACCTGCGGCAGGTCCGCGCGGCGGTAGGCATCCCCGTCTTGCGGAAGGATTTCATTCTCGACACGTATCAGCTCGTCGAAGCCCGCGCGGCGGGGGCCGACGCTGTGCTGCTGATCGCCGAATGCCTGGACGACTGCACGTTGCGGAAGCTGCACAACGAGGCTATTGAACTCGGCCTGACGCCGCTGGTGGAGCTTTACGAGCCGGCCAACGTCGCCCGCGTGCTGGCCGCCGGCGCCGCGCTGATCGGCGTCAACAACCGCGACCTGCGGACGTTTCAAGTCGATCTGGAGCACACCATCCGGCTGCGCCAGGAGATTCCCGACGACTGCCTGCTGGTGGGCGAGAGCGGCATCCGCACCCGCGCCGACGCGCTGCGGCTGGAAGCGGCCGGCGTGGACGCCATGCTGGTCGGCGAAACGCTGATGGCACGGCCCGACATCGGCGCGGCGGTGGACGAGTTGCTGGACCGGGCGTAGGATGCCGCGCATGGCTGTGGTCCACTCGCTCCGCGAGTGGTCTCTTGTGGACGCTTGCTGCTCGTTCCCAAATCATTCTTGAGGCGCGTCATGCAAGACGATTTTGCCCCCGTACAACAATCGAGCGTTGCCTGGCTGTTCGATGCTCTGGGCGTGCAGTACACCGTGCTCTTGCTGCTCGCGGGCTTGATCGGCTTCTTGATCGCGCTGGCCGTGGTGCTGCGCGGTCGCGGGCCAATGGCCGCAGCGGCGCTGCTTCTGGCGGTATCGCTTCCCTTACTCGTCGGCGTCTACGGCGCCTTCGACGGGGCGATGGAGTCTCTATTCGTGATTGCCCAGTCGACGGTCGCGCCCCGTCCCTCGGAAATCGCCGCGGGGGTCAGCAC
>JAWXBP010000165.1 GCA_034440135.1 Planctomycetia bacterium | reverse complement strand
TGGGTCGAACACGCCGTCGTTATCGGCGTCGACGTAGACGAACCCGCCGATGCTGGACGCGAGGATTTCGCCGAAGTTGTTGTTAATGCCGTTGAAGTTTGTCGGCAGGACGATGTTGGAGAACACGTCGTTGGCGGTCGTGCCGCCGGGGGTGCCGATGGTGTCTTTGCCGTCGAGGAAGCCGGCGGGCTGCGTCTCGGTCAGGGTGTAGTTGCCGGGACGCAGGTTGGTGAACTGGTAGGCGCCGGCCGCGTCGGTGCTGTCGACGAGGTTGATGGCGTTGCCGAGATCGTCGGTGCCGGTCAACGTAACCGTCGTGTTCGGAATTGGGGCTTCACCGCCGTCGAAGATGCCGTCGTTATCGGCGTCTACGTAGACAAAGCCGGCGATGCTGGACGCGAGGATTTCGCCGAAGTTGTTGTTAATGCCGTTGAAGTTCGTCGGCAGGACGATGTTCGAGAAGACGTCGTTGGCGGTCGTGCCGCCGGGCGTGCCGATGGTGTCTTTACCGTCGAGGAAGCCGGCGGGCTGTGTTTCCGTCAGCGTATATGTGCCGGGGCGGAGATTCTCGAACAAGTAGGCGCCGGCGGCGTCCGTGGTGTCGACTTGGTTGATGGCGTTGCCGAGGTCGTCTGTGCCGGTCAAGGTGACCGTTGTGTTGGGAATCGGGGCTTCGCCGCCGTCGAAGATGCCATCGTTGTCGGCGTCGACGTAGACGAATCCGCCGATGCTGGACGCCAAGATTTCGCCGAAGTTGTTGTTGATGCCGTTGAAGTTGGTGGGCAGGACGATGTTCGAGAACACATCGTTCGCGGTGGTGCCGCCGGGCGTGCCGATGGTGTCTTTGCCGTCCAAGAAACCGGCCGGTTGCGTCTCGGTCAGGGTGTAGTTGCCGGGACGCAGGTTGGTGAACTGGTAGGCGCCGGCGGCGTCGGTGCTGTCGACGAGGTTGATCGCGTTGCCGAGGTCGTCCGTGCCGGTGAGCGTGATGGTGGTGTTCGGGATCGGGGCTTCGCCCGGATCGAACACGCCGTCGTTGTCGGCGTCGACGTAGACAAACCCGGCGATGCTGGAGGCGAGAATTTCGCCGAAGTTGTTGTCTTCGCCGTTGAAGCCGGTTGGCAGAACGATGTTCGAGAAGACGTCGTTGGCGGTCGTACCGCCGGGCGTACCGATGGTGTCTTTGCCGTCCAGGAACCCGGCCGGCTGCGTTTCGGTGATCGTGTACGTGCCGGGGCGGAGATTCTCGAACAAGTATGCGCCGGCCGCGTCGGTGGTGTCGACCTGATTGATCGCGTTGCCGAGGTCGTCGGTGCCGGTGAGCGTGATGGTGGTGTTCGGAATTGGCGCTTCGCCTGGATCGAAGACGCCGTCGTTATCGGCGTCGACGTAGACGAAGCCAGCGATGCTGGAGGCCAGGATTTCGCCGAAGTTGTTATTCACGCCGTCGAAGCTGACGGGCAACACGATGTTCGAGAAGACGTCGTTGGCGGTCGTGCCGCCGGGCGTACCGATCGTGTCCTTGCCGTCGAGGAAGCCGGCGGGCTGCGTTTCGGTGATTGTGTACGTGCCGGCGCGGAGATTGTCGAACAGGTACGCGCCCGTGGCGCTGGTTTGCACGACCAGGTTCACTGCGGCGCCGAGATCGTCCGTGCCGGTGAGCGTGACGGTGGCGTTGGGAATCGGGGGTTCGCCCGGATCGAACACGCCGTCGTTGTCGGTATCGACGTAGACAAAGCCGGCCAGGCTGCCGAGCGCGGTGTTGGCAAAATTCGCTTGCTGCCCAACCGTGAGGATTTGGTCGACTTCAAAGTCGACATCGCGAACGCCGGCGCCGTTGAAGATGATTTCAACGCTGGTCACATTCTCGAACGAGAAGCCATTGGCCGTGGTGAAATTCGCGAACGGCACAAAATGATTGACCGCCGAGATGCTTTCCAGGAACGTCGTGGTGTCTGTGAATGTTGCCGTGCCACCGCCTGGGCTGGTCAGGCGAATCTCGACGCCCAACGCCGTGCCGAGGCCCGGGTCGATGCTGGCGAAGTCCAGCAGCATGCCGGTGGCGAGGCCGTTGTTGGTCAGATCGGTGTTCAATCCCTGGTTGTTGATCAGGCCGGCCGGCGGTCCGACGATGTCGGCGTCGGCGCCGTCGTACTGCAACGTGGCGCTGGTGCCGGGCGAGGCCGAGCCGAAGGAGAACAATCCGGCGATGCCGTTAAAGCCAACGACGACATTCGCGGACAACGGATTCGAGGCGCCGATCACATCAATCAAGGCGTCGCGCTGGCCGCCCAAGGCGCCTGGCACGTTGTGCTTAATGAGCGTCGGGTCGAGATTCAACGCGTTGATGAAGTAGAACTCGGCTGGATCCGGCTCGCTGAAATCGTCGATGCCGACGCCGTTGAGCGTGAAGGCGTTCGTGCCTTGTACCTGGACGGTGTAGAACGACGGGCCGCCGGACTGGTAGAAGCCGGCCGGCACCACTTCGCGGACGAAGTACAGGCCGTCGGCCACGGCGGGGAAGGTGTACGTACCATTCGCGGCGGTGACTTGCGTACCGGCCAGCGTGTCGACGTTGGCGTCGAAGACGCCGTCGCCATTGTCTTGAAAGAGTTCGATGGTCACGCCGGCCAATGGCGTGTCGTCGGCGGAGAAGCCGTTGCCGGTGAGATCCTGAAACTTGATGCCGGTGATATCTGCCGCGAGTAAGTTACGGGCCTCACAGGGTTCGAGTCGCAGCGAGCGCGGACCGGAAACGCGGCGTCCCAACCGGGGCGGCTGGGACGAGACGGCGAGGTGTTTTCGCGACAGAAGTGTTGACCAAAAACCACGTCGGGCGTCGTTTTTCACCGGTGCATTCTCCAGAGATTTTGCCACATCCGCTTACCAACTACCGGCCGCCTAATGGTTTGCGACATGTGTCCCCGGCGGCGTCCGGCTTCCTGCACGGAACAAAACGCAAGCGTTATGCCCGGACGCGGCGTCGCCAGGCGAACGCCGCAATGCTGGCCAGAGCGGCCAGCGCGAAAGCGGACGGTTCCGGCACCGCCCGCAGGTTGTCGATGGTGAAGTCCGCGTCGGTCAGGCCGGCCTGGTTGAACACGAACGTGATGCTGGAGATGTGCGCCGCATCGAATTCCGTGGACGTCAGAAACGAGGCGATCGGCGCCGAAAAGGTGACGGGGTCCGAGGTCTCCGGCGCGAAGTCGTTGAACGTGGCTGACCCGCCGCCGCTGCTGGTCAGCAGGATGTCGACCTTCAGGCCGTCCGGCGAACCGGGCGAATCGATCGACAGGAAGTCGATCTGGAACGAACCGCCCGGCGGCATCGAGAAATCGAGCAGTTCGGCGTTGATCAGCTCGCTGCCGTCGGCGTCGTCGCCGTCGTATTGGAGCGTCGCGACGGAAGCCGGATTGCCGGCCGTGGCGAGATGGAACACGCCGGTCGGGAACGAATCCGGTTCGACACCGAGCAGGAACTGCGCGGACTGAATCGCGGGCGTTCCTAGCACCTGGACGAGCGTGTCGCGCTCGCCCCCGAGCGTGGTCGGCAAGCCGCCGTTCTCCACGGGCTTACCGTTGGGGTAGAACACGGGCGCAGGCGTGCCGACGATGTAAAACGAGCTGGATTGCGACGCGAAATCGTCAATCAAGAAGGGCGCGGCGGACGCAGCGCTGGGGATGCCAAACGCTGTCATCGCCGCGGCTAACGCCGCGAAAGCCCACTGGTGTCTCATGATGGCCGAACCTGATGTTGTGGACGCGAAGCTAGACGCCGAAATTTCGCGACGTCCTTGGGCAACCGGGACCGACAAGTGGCGGAATTACCGCGCCAATTGTGCGTAGTTGGCACAATCCGCGCGGTTTCCCCGAAATGCCCAGCTTCTAGGTGTAATCAGGCTCAAGCCAGCCGTCAAGGAATTTGGGGCGCGAGGGCAATTTAGACAGGAGATTCCGAACGCGCCAGCCGAGAGGCTGGGCCGGGGAGGAGAGCTGCGTCATAATGGCGTTCAACGGCCCTTTGGCCGCGTTCCCAAGGTGACACGCGCATGCCCCCTTCGCAGCCTCGCAACTCGCTCCGGCTGGCCGCCGCGTGGCAAGAACTGCGGCCTAGTTGGCCGAGTTGGTGCATTTCGAGCGTGTTACACGCGGCGCTCTTGATTGCGGCCTACTTGCTGGTCAGCGGCACGACGCCGCAGGGAATCGAGGAGCCGGGTCGCGGGGTGGGCATCGTGCTGACGCCTCGCCGCAGCGCGCATGAAGGATCGTCGACGAGTGTTGCTGATGACGAGAGTGCCGGCAGCGCCTCTGTCGAAACGCCGCTGAGCGGCGTCATTTCCGAGCGACCGCCAATTGATCCGCGCGAGTTGCTGCCGGCGGCCCGGGGGGCGATTGGCACCGATACTGCGGCTAATGCGTCCACTTCCGCTGCTGGGATGGAGCGTGGTTCTGGGCGGCTCGGTTCGTTTGGCGCGGACGGGGCGCGGACCGAGGTGTTTGGATTGACGGCCGTGGGGAACCGCTTTGCGTACGTGTTCGATCGCTCCGGCAGCATGGGCGGACCGGGCGAAAATCTGTTGCAGGCCGCGAAAGCCGAGTTGCTGCGCAGCTTGGATCGCCTCGGCGATTTGCAGCAGTTTCAGATTATTTTTTACAACGAAGCGCCCACGATGATGCAGTTGGCGGCGCAGCCGGGGCGACTGGTGCTGGCGACGGACGACAACAAGTCGCTGGCGCGGGATTTCCTGGGCCGCATCACAGCGGGCGGCGCTACGCGCCACGAAGAGGCGCTGGCGGCAGCGCTACGGATGCATCCGGACGTGATTTTCTTCCTGACGGATGCGGACGAACCGGCGCTCACGAAGGATCAGCTGTTGCGGATCAGTCGCCTGAATGACGACCGGACGACGATTCACACGATTGAATTCGGCCATGGCCCGAAGGTGGGCGGCGAGCAGAATTTTATTGTGCTGCTCGCGGGGCAGAATGGGGGGGAGTATCAGTATGTAGATGTGACGCGGTTGGGGGAGTAGTGGGGGGAGTTTGTAGGTGGAGAAGGTGAAGTAGGTAGTAGGTGAAGTAGGCGTCCATGGTGCGCTGGATGACGTGCGGAAAGGGAGACCTTCGGTCGGGCCGGTGGCACGGTCGGGAGACCGTGCCACAATCATGGACCATTGGTATC
>JAWXBP010000164.1 GCA_034440135.1 Planctomycetia bacterium | reverse complement strand
GCGCCGGCGCGGGCGGGTTCGCGGCCGGCGGTTCCGTTTCCTTCAACGACATTCACAACACGGTCGACGCGCATATTTCCGGCAATAGCGGGAACGTTACCGCGCCGGGGGCGATCATCGTCGCGGCGACCAACAACGCCACGATCGAAGCGATCGGCGGCGGCGTGGCGGGCGCCGGCGGCGCGGCCATTGGCGCGGCGGTCTCCACGAACGACGCCAACAACACCGTCCGGGCGTTCATCACCGACGCCGACGTCGATTCCACCGCGAGCCTGGTGAATGTAACCGCGACCAATAACGCCGACTTCACGTTAGTCACGGTCGGTGGCGCCGGCGCAGGCGGTTTCGCAGCGGGCGGCTCAGTGTCGCTCAACAAGATTCAGTCGACCATCGACGCCCACATCTCCGGCTCCGCGAACGTGCAAGCGTTCAATTCCGTGAGCGTGCTGGCGACCGACGGCACCACGCTCGACGCCTTTGGCGGCGGTGTAGCAGGTGCGGCGGGCGCGGCCATTGGCGCGGGCGTTTCCACGAATGACATCGAAGTCACCGTCACCGCCTACGTCGATCAGGCCACGGTCACTTCCGACAACGCTGGCGTGAACGTCAACGCTACGTCGACTTCAGAGATGTTCACACTGACTGTCGGCGGGGCGGGCGCGGCCGGCTTCGCGGCGGGCGGCTCGGTGTCGTTCAATGAAGTCACTTCGACCATCGACGCGCACGTCTCGAACAATGCCACGATCAACGCGCCCGGCGCGATCAACGTCACCGCCGACGACAACACCACCATCGAAGCCTTCGCGGGCGGCGTGGCCGGCGCGGGAGGCGCGGCATTCGGCGCAGGCGTCGCGACGAACAAGCTTGACGGAGTGGTCACCGCCTACGTCGACCACGCCACGCTCGATAGCGCTTCAAGCACCGTCACCGTGACGGCCGATTCCAGCGCCGACATCGCGGCGCTCGCGGTCGGCGGCGCCGGCGCGGGCGGTTTCGCGGCGGGCGGCTCCGTGTCGCTGAATGAAATCACGGGGACAGTCGACGCGCACGTCTCGAACGACGCCGTGATCGAGGCCTCCGGACTGGTCCGCGTGCGGGCGATCGACAACGCCACGATCGAAGCCAACTCCGGCACGGGCACCGGCGCGGTGTTCGTTTCGCTGGGCGCTTCGGTGGCGACGAACGAAATCGGCAAAGACGTCAAGTCGTTCGTCGACAACGCCACGCTCCGCTCGTTGAGCGGCAACATCGACGTCACCGCTGATTCGAATCCCACGGTTGATTCCCTCACGCTGCAAGGAGGTGGAGCGTTCGTCGGCCTCGGCGCGGCGATTTCCTTGAATGAAACGCACAACACCGTCGACGCGCATGTCGACAACGGTGCGCAGCTCGGCCGCGCAGTGGGCATCAACGTCACCGCGACGCAGAATGCCCATGTCAACGCCATCGCCTTCGGCGCGAATGGCGGCGTCGCGGCCGGCGGATTCGTCCGCGCCGACGCGATCGATACGGGTACGACTCGCGCGTTTGTCGGCGACAATGTGATCGTCGGCGACGCGGTCGACGCCGCGAAGCAAGTCACCAATCTGTCGATTCTGGCCAAGAGCATCAGCACCGTCGATTCCGAAGCCACGGCCGGCGCATTCGGCGTCGTCGCCGGATCCGGAGCGGAATCGCACGCGGATTCCGCACCGATTGTCGATGCCCATGTCGGCACGGCCGCGGTGATTAACCTGCTGGGCAGTCTGAGCGTCACCGCGCAAGCGGAAGCGGACGCTGATGCGCAAGGCATTGGCATTACGATCGGCCTCGGCGCGGTCGGCATCTCGATCGGCGACGCCAGCGTGGCCGCCGATTTGAAAGCCTTCGTCGGGCAGAACGCGAGCATCACTGTCGCCGGCGACATCACAGTGCAATCCGCGCACAACTACACGCTCGCCGGTGCGACGATCAACAAAGGCGCCGGCGCCACGGCCATCGCTCCTTCCGGCGGTCTGATTGCCGGCGCGGGCGCCGATGCCGACGCTTTGAGCGCCGCAGTGGTCGATACGTTCGTCAACGCCAACGCGACTTTGCGGGCTGGCGGTGATATCCGTGTGCTGTCGCTCGTGCATAACGATGCGGAAGCCGATGCGACGGGAGCGGCCGGCGGATTGATCGGCGTCGGCGCGAGCCTGGCCGACGCCACGGTCGGCGGCACGACGAAGGCCCACGTCGATGGAAATATCACCGACGCGAACAACCTGTTCGTGCAAACGACCACGACGCAACGCGCCGAGGCCGACGGCCAGGCGGTCTCCGGCGGCTTGGCCGCGGGCGCGGGGGCTGACATCGATGCGAATGTCAATCCGACCGTGCAGGCGTTTCTTGGAAATGGCGCGAACATCACTGTCGATACCGACGTGACCGTTTCGTCGCAAACCACGGCGGACGCCAACGCTTCGGCGCTCGGCGTTTCCATTGGTGCAGTCGCGATTGCCGTGTCGCTCGCCGACGCCACGCTCGAACCGACGATCGATACCTTCATCGGCAACGCGCAGGTGAATGCCGGGCGGGATATCTCCGTCATCGCCGCGCACAATTACACGCTCGCCGGCGCGGTCATCGCAGGCGGCGCGACGGCGAATGCCACCACGCCCTCCGGCGGCGCGCTCGCGGGAGCGGGTGCGGATACCAACGCCATCGCTCGCGCGAACGTCGAGGCTTTCGTCTCCGGCGGCGCCTCGCTGAACGCCAATCGCGATATCTTCGTCTCGGCCCTTTCCAGCAACGACGCGGAAGCAGACGCGACCGGCATTGCGGGCGGCATCGTCGGCATCGGCGCCACGCTGGCCGACGCCACATCGCAGGGCACGACGTCGGCGCACTTCGACGGCGACGTCACCGACGGGCGCGATCTGTCGGTGCGCACAACGACGAATGAATTAGCCGACGCGCGTTCCATCGGCGTCAGCGGCGGCATCGTCGCCGGCGCGAGTACCGATTCCGACTCCATCGTCAATCCGACGGTGCGAGCGTTCGTCGGCAACGGCGCCAACATCCTCCTTGATCGGCATTTGAATGTGTCGGGCCAGGCCTCGGCGGATTCGACGGCCTTGGCCGCTGGCGTGAGTATCGGCGGCGTCGCGATCGGCGTCTCGAACGCTGACGCGGTGTTGGAACCTGACCTGGAAACGTCGATCGGCAACGCCACGGTCACCACCGGCGGCGGCATCTTTGTCACCTCGGCGCACAACTATCAACTCGACGGGAATCTCATCAATCGCGGCGCGTCGGCCAACGCCACGACGCCCGCGGGCGGCCTGATCGCCGGCTCCGGCGCAGACGCGAACGCCTTCGCGCGAGCCAACGTCGATACCTTCGTGAACGGCGGCGCGACGCTCAGCGCCGGCGGCGATATCGCCATCGTCAGTTGGAACAACAACGACGCCGAAGCCGATGGCACCGGCGTGGCCGGCGGCCTGGTCGGCATCGGCTCGACGCTCGCCGGCGCAACCTCCGGCGGCACGACGACAGCACAGATGAATGGTGCGGTCAGCGACGGTAATAGCCTAGCCGTCCGGACCTTCACGAGCCAAACCGCGGAAGCCGATTCGCGCGCCGTGGCGGGCGGCATCATTGCCGGCTCTGGCTCGGCGGCCGAAGCGACCGTGAACCCCACGATTCGCGCCTTCGTGGGCAACGGCGGCAGTGTCGACGTCGACAACGACGTGGCGATCACCTCCGAGATTCGCACCGACGCCGACGCCGACGCGCGCGGCGTCAATGCGGGCGTAGTCGCCGTCGGCATTTCGCAGTCCGACGCCACGATCAACGCCGACATCGAAACGTCCGCCGGACAGAACACCGTCATCCGCGCCGGGCGTGACATCGTGATCCTCTCGGCACATAACTACACGCTCGGCGGCGGCGTCATCGCCAACAGCGCGAACGCCTATGCCAGCGCCCCGGCCGGCGGTTTGATCGCCGCCGTGGGCGCCGACGCTGACGCCGTGACCACGGGTAACACGGATACGTTCGCCCGCGCCGGAGCGCTGCTCGACGCCGGGCGCGACGTAACCGTCAAGTCGCTGGCCAACAATGTAGCAACCTCGCATAGCATTGGCATCGCGGCCGGCATCGTCGGCATTGGCGCCAGCCGCGCCGACTCGCGCGTGACTGGCACGACCCGCGCGCACATTGACGACGGCGCTACGGTTGAAGCCGGCCAGGGTGGGAACGCCGGTAACTTGGACGTGATCGCCGACGGCCGCAACGTCGCGAATGCCGAAGGAGACGCCACTTCCGGCGGCTTGATCGGCGTGGCGACGACGTCGGCCGATACGACGGTGACCGTCAACACCGACGCCTTCATCGGCGACGCCAACGTGACCACGACCGGCGACACGCGCGTGAACGCGCTCTCACAAGGCGACGCCACGAGTCACGCCGACGGCGTCGCCGGCGGACTCGGCGCGGCCGGTCTGGTCGACGCCACCGCCACGCTCACGGGCGACGTGCAAGCCCACGTCAACAACGGCGCCACGATCACGGCCGGCAACAACTCGGTGGCTGGCGATTTGGAAGTTCGCGCGCAGTCGGTGCATACCTCGTTCGCCGACGCGGACGGCACCGCGGTCGGCCTCATCGGCGCTACCGCGAACGTCGCCGAAGCGACGACCCATGTCGGCGTGAACGCATTCTTGGGCGACATCACCGCGGTGGTCGGCGACAACGTCGTAGTCCAAGCCACGGCCGACAATGATTCCACCTCGCGCGCCGATGGTCTCGCCGCCGGCCTCGGCGCGGTCGGCGCATCGCGAGCCGACGCCACGGTGCGCGGCGGTATCGAAGCCCACATCAATTCTGGCGCTAATGTCAGCGCCGGCACGCCTGCGCGGTTGAGCGACATCACGATCGTCGCCGAGGCGTTCAATTATCTGACCGCGTCGAACGCCACGAACACCGCCGACGCGGCCGCTGACGCTACGGCCGCGGGGCTCGTGGGCATCGTGCCCGGCACGTCGGCGAACTCGACGATGGACGTCGATTTCCGCGCCTTCATCGGCGACGCCACGCTGACTGCGACTGACGATATCCTGATTGACGCCGATTCGCGCAATAATGCGCTGGCCGACGCCGACGCTTTCGCCGCGGGGTTGTTCGCCGCGGGCTTTGTCGACGCCCGGGCGACGATGGGCACGATGGAAACCATCGCCGAGGTCCGCGCCGGAGCGAGTTTGAACGCGGGCGGCGGCGTGACGATTCGCGCATTGAGCAAGAACGACGCCAACGTGAGCGCCAACGCCGGACAAGGCGGATTGCTGGCGGTCGGCGGTTCGAGCGCTCGCGCGAGTCTCACCAATCGCACCCGTGCCGAGATCGGCGATAACGCTTCGGTCGTGGCCGACGGCGTGATCGACGTCCGCGCGGAGTCGCGATTCCTCGTTACGCCGCATTCCACTTCCAACACGCCGATCGCCGCAATCACGACGAACGAGAGCGGCGCGACCGCCACGGTCGATTCTGAAACAGTTGCACGGATCGGCGCGAACGCGAATGTGGTGGGCGGTGACGTGAGCGTCACGGCGACCGATGTCGACGGCAAGGCCCAGGCCTTCGCGAACGCTGGCGGACTCGGGTTCGGCGCGTTCAGCGACGCCTTCGGCACGGTGGATGCAACAGTGTTGGCCAAGGTCATCGTCGCGTCGGGCGCGAACATCGAGGCGAACGGCACGGGCGCGAGTCTCGGTCAGACGACGATCGCCGCGCGGCAAGAGCTGGTTAATACGAAGACCGACGTCCGCGCCGCTTCGGCGGGTGGTTTCGGCGGCGCCACGGGGAAGTCGACGAATCTCAAAGTCGCCCGCGCGGATGTCAATGTCGCCGCGGGAGTGGATATCACCACGCACGATCTGGACGTCGAAGCCTTCGCCCACAAGTTCGAGACCGAAGCCACGAAGCTGGAACGATACGAAGAATTTGTCGAAGTCGATCTCGACACGCTGGCCGACTTGGTGTTGGACGCGGCCGAAGGCGTGCTGACCGTCGCTGGCGAAATCGTCTGCCTGTGGGGCCTGATCTGCGACGCTGAAGGCGCCATTGACGATGGCTTCGAGGCCGTCCGCGGCATCACCGGCAACAGCGAAGTCTACATCTACACACTCGACCAAGGTTTGCCGGGCCCGGTGGTCGAATCGACGATCAACTTCAACGCCGACGTGACGATCACCGGCGGCGCGGCGCCGGAAGCGGAAATCGACGCGGCCGGACGCGTCACCAAGGCCGACAATGTCACGGTTCGCGACGGCAACGGCAACGTCGTGCCGGTCGGCGGCATTGTCTCGACGCCGGACATCGTGATCGACGCGATCATCAATGACGATCCGCAAGGCACGATTCGCTTGGAGGCGGAGGGAGAAACCGCCGGGCACTCGAACTTCTTCTTCAACACGGCGTTCGATCACGTCACGATTCTCAATCAGTCGGCCAAGAATCTGATCGTCAACAATATCGACGTCTCGCAGATTCCCGGCACGCCGCCGATCCAGATCATCGGTGCGCCGAACAATTTCACATACGACGTGTTCACTAACGCCGTCGATACCGACGTGTCGATTGAGAACACCAACGCCGCGAACCGGAACATCATTCTCCGCGGGCATATCGAGAACCAAGGCGGCGTCACGGTGTTGAACAACGCCGGCGGCGGGATCCTGTCGGAGGATCAGGACCCGACGAACTCGAAGCAGTTCGCCGAGACGGCCTCGTACGTTCGCACGCGCGAGATTCGCGTCGACGCGGCCGGAACCATCGGGCGCGTGAATGGCTTGAACACCGAGCGGCTGTTTGTCCGCATTGCCCGCAGTCTAGCCGCGCCCACGCCGGGCGTGGAGTTGCTGGGCGACGACGGCGTCTATGTCGACGTGACGCTCGGCGTCAGCGACGGTTCGCCGCTGGAGCTCACGTTGGGCGGGCAAGGCGAAACGGCCGGCGATATCGACCGCATTGAATCCATCTCCGGCGACGTGGACATTCGCTATAACGGCGCGATCAAGGTCCAGCCGAACAAGACCGTCGTGCCGGCCACCAGCACGTTGCATCTCGGCCAGATCGCGGCCGCCGGTAATATCACGGTGCTGGCATTTGCGGGCACGAAGGACGCGATCGTCGCCTCGTCGCACATCAGGATCGATGAAACGGTTTCCGCGCCCAACGGCAAGGTCGCCATTCTCACACGGCGCGGCAACATCGAAGCCGGCGCGCCGGGACATCTGATCGTCGCTGAGGATGTCGCGCTCGTGGTCGACGCAATCGTTGTGGGCGGAGTCGTGATGCCCGACCCGGGCGTCGGGCACATCGGCACATCACTGTCGCCGATTCGCATCAATCAGCAGGCCAGCAGTTTGGACGCTCGGGCCAGTGAAGATATTTTCGTCACCGAGATTTCCGGCTCCATGACCGTGGGCGACGTGACGAGCACGCAAGGCAATGTGACGCTGAACGTCATCGACGGCAGCGCCGGGCATTTGCTTCTGCCGGCCGGTTCGTCCGTCTCCACGCCGCAAGGCAGTTCGTTCCTGAACGCAGGCGACAACGTGACGTTCGCGGTCGGCGCCACGATCTCGGCGGGCGTCGCTTCCTACATCAAGGCCGACTACCAGAACACCGAAGCCGCTGGCAGCCAGGTCGAAATTCACGGCACGTTCGACGCACCATTCGTCGAGGTCCGTGCGGACGAAGATGTCGACACCTTTAACCTCACCAGCGCGCCGGACGACGGCGTCATGTTCGTCATCGGCGGTCGCGCCGCCGATCAATTTACGATCAGCATCCCGGCGCTCGACAGCGCCACACTCGTGGCCGTGTTCGGCGATCTGCCGATCGGCGAAGGCGCTCCCGGCGAAGATGACGACGTGGTCGACGCCAGCGGTTCCGTGCTGGGCATCACCATCGATACCGGCGGCGGCCAAGATTTGGTCACCGGCGGCCAGGGCAACGATCGCATCGCCCTCGGCGGCGGACATGACATCGTCAACGCCGGCGACGGCGACGACCTGGCTTACGGTGACGCCTACTTCGAGATCGACGTGCCGACGCGCACCGTGGATCCGGTTTACAGTGCGCGGCAGACGTCGTTCTTCCTGCCGCTGTTCTTCGTCAACCCCGCCGCGTTCGCCGGGGCCGATATCCTATATGGCAACGACGGGAACGATGAGCTGCACGGCGACGGCAACGAAGACAAAATCTTCGGCCAGGACGGTGACGATTCGCTCTTCGGCGGATCGGGACGCGACTTCCTGCTGGGCGACATCGGCAATGACAACCTCGACGGCGGTTCCGGCGACGATTTCCTGTCCGGCGGCATCGACACCGGCGTAAGACTCACGCTCGGCGATTTGATCCGCGCCGAGTTCGGCGACTATCTCGACGGCGCCAGTGGCAACGATCTCGTGATCGGCGGTCAAGCCCTCGGTTACCCGCTGTTGGATAATCTGGTCGTCGAGCACTTCAAGGACCTGTTCGACTCGAACTCGCCGAATCCGTTGCTCGTCGCGCCCGATGACGAGAACGAAGATTTCCTCGCGCTCTTGGCCACGTTCATCACGGCTGGTTCCGACGGCAGCGACATTGTTCACGGCGGCCACGGCAACGACCTGATGACGGGCGAAGAAGGCGCGGACAACCTGTTCGGCGACTACGGCAACGACGTGATGTTCGGCTATCGCATCGGCAGCATTTCGGCGACCGATGAGGATCGCCTCGAAGGCGGCCCCGATAACGACGACCCGATGTGCGGTACGCTCGGCGTGAACGTGATGATCGGCGGCACTTCGGATATGAACCTCGACTATATCCTCAGCAATCCCGGCGCGCCATCGGGCGGCCCGTTCTACGGCGGTTACGGCATCACGAGTTGCGTGATCCCCGACCCAGTCGTGCTGCCAGTGCTGCCGGTCTCGATTGCCGGGCAGAAGTTCAAGGACCTCGACGGCGACGGCGTGAAGGGCCCAGGCGAGCCTGGCCTGAATGATTGGGTGATCGAGCTGTACGACGAAGAAGGCGAACTCATCGCCACGACGGTGACGGCGAGCGTCGACGTCGATTCAAGCGGCGATATCGATCCATTGACGGAGATGGGACTTTACTCGTTCACGGACGTGAGCGTGGGCGGGACCGTCGTGGGACTCAACCCCGGCGTCTATCACGTCGCCGAAGTGCAGCAGGCCGATTTCCTCAACACGCTTCCGTTCGGCAGCTACACCGTCACGCTTCCCAACGGCGGCAGCGCCACGGCCGAGACTTTTACGGCGCTCGGCGGCTTGTCGATCTTCGGTTATACGCTCGCGCTCGATTCCGGACCTGATCCGGCGGATGTGCAAACGGCCGAGGATATCGATTTCGGCAATATCGAGTACGGCGAAATCCACGGCACGAAGTGGGAAGACATCGACGGCGACGGCGTTTTCGACCCCGAGGAAAACATCCTCGCCGGGTGGACGATCGTGCTCGTCAACGACGGCGGATTTGTCGACGTGCAAGTCACCGACGAATTCGGGCAATACCACTTCACGCAACTGCTGCCGGACACCTACTCGGTCGTCGAGTTCGGCCAACTCGGCTGGGTGCAGACGTTCCCGTCGACTGGATTCCACTCGATCGACTTGAGCTTTGACGAAGTCGTCAACAACGTCGATTTCGGTAACGCGGAAGCCGTGTTCATCGACGGCACGAAGTACGAGGACCTCGACGGCGACGGCGTACTCGATCGCGACGGCGAAGGGAAACCCACGGAACCGGCGCTCGCAGGTTGGACGATCTACCTCGATCAGAACCAAAACGGCGCGCTCGACGCGGGCGAACTGAGCACGATCACCGATGCATTCGGCGGCTACCGCTTCGACAACTTGAAGCCGGGCACGTATTACGTAGCCGAAGTGGCCCAAGCCGGCTGGCAACAAAGCTTCGACAACACAACGCTTCCGGGCGGCGTGCATGAAGTGACGTTGCTCTCCGGGCAGTTCCGCTTCGGCGCGGACTTCCTCAACTACCGCCTCGGCAGCATTGCAGGCTTCAAGTGGCACGATATCGACGCCGACGGCACGCTTGATCTGTTCACCGAGCCGCTGCTGGAAGGCTGGACGATCTACCTCGACTTGAACGAGAACGGCCAACTCGACGATGGCGAACCGACCGACGTCACCGACGACAACGGCTTGTTCTCCTTCGAGAATCTGCGTCCCGGCAACTACGTGATCGGCGAGGTCGTCCAAAGCGGGTGGACGCAAACCTTCCCCGAGCCCGCGGTCAGTCCGCTGCGCCGCTTTGTGCCGTTCTTCCGCGGTTGGGTGCCATCACTGAACGACTTGGACGGCGGGCGCGATCCACGGTTCCATCATCTCGCGGTCAGTTCCGGCGAATCCGACTTCGCCGCGTTCGGCAATACGCAACGCGCCGATATCTTCGGCACGAAGTACGAAGACCTCGACGGCGACGGCCAACGCGACGCTGGCGAGCCTGGCTTGCCCGGCTGGCGCGTCTGGATCGACGTGAACGGCAACGGTTCGCGCGACACCTTCGAGCCGAACATGCTCACGCGGGAAGACGATCCCGACACGGACTTCGATGAAGCGGGCGCGTATTCGTTCCTCGACATGCCGGCGCGGACGTACACCATCTACGAAGAAATGGACGTGAAGTGGCTGCAATCGCGGCCGGGCGATCCGCGCTCGACGCCGGAACCACAGATCGTGCTCAACGCGGTCGGGAATGTGGAGCACGTCGATTTCGCCAATTTGCGTTCGGGCGAAATCCACGGGCAAAAGTTTAACGACATCAACGGCGACGGACAGCGCAACAGCGACGAAAACGGTGTCTACACCGAGCCGGGCCTCGCGGGCTGGACGATCTACGTCGACCTGAACAACAACGGCATCCTCGACGTCCATCCGATCTTTGGCATTCCGCTCGAACCGTTCACGATCACGGCCGAAGACGATCTGACGACGGTGCTCGACGAAACCGGTGCATTTTCGTTCCAAGGACTGCTGCCAGGCGATTACCGCATCCGCGAAGTGCTGCAAGCCGGCTGGAAGCAAACGACCCCAGGGCTGGATCAGAACGGCTCGCACGACGCGACGATTCGCTCCGGCGACTTGCGCAACCGATTCAACTTTGGGAACGTCCGCGCCGGCGGCATCGGCGGCACCAAGTGGTGGGACCTCAACGCCGACGGCAAACGCCAGGACAACGAGCCGGGCCTCGCCGGCTGGACGATTTACGTCGATCTCAACAACAACGGCCAACTCGATCGCGACAACGAAGGCCAGCCCCTGGAGCCGTTCGCGATCACGCAAACCGACAATCCCGCGACGCCGCTGAACGACACCGGCGCCTACGCGATTCCGGACGTGCCGGCTGGTTCCTATGTCGTGTCGGAAGAACTGCGGCCCGGCTGGACGCGCACGTATCCGAGCGACCCAGCCGTCAACGGACACAAGATCGACTTGCTGCAACAGCAAGTGCTGGTCGGCATCGATTTCGGCAATACCATCTTCGGCGACTGCAATGGCGATCGCCGCGTCGACGGCGAGGACGTGGCGGATTTCCAGGAAGCGTTCCACTCGGTCCGCGGCCAGGACAACTACAACTCCTGCTTCGACTCGGATCGTGACGGCGACGTTGACTTTGTCGATCTCTTCAATTTCCGTCAGAATATCGGTGTGGAGATTCCTCCGGTTCCGCAAAATTCGGAGGCGGATGACGACGGCGGCGCTGGCGGCGGCGATCCCCCGGGCACGCTCACAGGAACCAAGTGGAACGATCTCGACGGCGACGGCAAGCAGGCAGCGAATGAGCCGGGCCTGCCGGGCTGGACGATTTACCTCGATTTGAATCACAACCGGATTTTCGATCGCGATGCGCTCGGGAATCCGCTGGAGCCGTTCACGATCACGACCGAGGACGACCCGCAGACGGAGTTCTTCGATGAAGCCGGGCGCTACCGTTTCGAGCGGTTGGAGTTGGCGCGGTACGAAGTGGCCGAGGTCGCGCAAGCCGGCTGGACGCAGACTTTCCCCACGCCGCGCAGCCGCTTCGGGTTCGATGATCTGGCGCTCGGCGCGCGATTCCCCGTCGGACGTACGCTGCAGATCACATCCACGGACGGCTACCTCGCGCAACTGGCCACCGAACAATTCTTCTTCTCGAACGGCACGCCTACCAACAACGGCGTGATGCAGGTCGACGACAACAGCCAAGCCGGCGACGCCGGTCAAGAACTGCAGGTCAACAACATCAACCTGCGGTTCGATTTCACGAGCACGATGGAGCGCGTCTCGATCAAGTTCGGTTACTTCGGCGGAAACGTGAATCTGGCCGTCAATGGCGATTTCCGCAACGTCTCCAACTTCGCCGCACTTAATGGCCAGACGATCGGCGGCGCAATGGTCGTGGTTGTCTCGACGCCCGGCGCGCCGTTCGGGACGATCGAACTCATCGGCGACGTCGATTCGTTCACCATCGGCGGACAAGAATTGTTCGTTGATCTGCTTACCGTGCAGCGCGCGGGTTTGGGCGTTCACGTCGTTGATCTGCGACAAGGGAGCGCCACAGGGCGCGATTTCGGCAATCGCCTCGTGGCGGGCGGCATTTCCGGGACGAAGTGGAACGACGTCGACGGCGACGGGAGCCAGGACGATTTGGAAGACGGTCTGCCCGGCTGGACGATCTACGTCGACCTCAACAACAACCGGCAATTCGATGCCGGCGAACCGTTCGATATCACCAACGAGCGCGGCGCGTACTTCATCCAAAGCGTCCCGGCGGGCGAGCATGCCGTCGGAGAAGTGCCGCAAGAAGGTTGGAAGCAAACCTTCCCGGCAATCACGCCCGTGGCGTTCCGCTTCGAGGACTTGCCGAGCGAAACGAATTACTCGGTGGGTGAAACATTCACGACCACCGGCGCTCTCGGCTCGATTGCTACCGCCGTCGCCAGGCCGTTCATCTTCTCGGATGGCACGCCCTTCGAGGAAGGCCAGGCCTCGGTCGGTCCGAGCGGCGCCAACGGCTCTGGCCAAGGTTTGTTCCTCGGCAACATCAATCTGAGTTTCACGTTCAACACCGTGGTCGACGTGCTCGTGTTGCGCTACGGCGACTTCGGCGGGTCGTTCAACGTCTCAATCAATGGCGATTTCCGCAATGTCAAGAACCTGCTCGACCTGAATGGCCAGACGATCGGCGGCGCGCAGATCGTCGTGAATCAGCCGGAGGGCGCCTTCGGCATCTTCGGCGTGCTCGGCAATGTGACGAGTTTCGCCATCGGCGGGCAAGAGTTCGCCATCGACGACCTGACGATCGGTATTCGCGGCCTGGGTGTGCACGTCGTCACGGTCACGCCGGACGAAAATGTGACCGGCATCGATTTCGGCAATCAACGCACCAATGGCCGTATCTTCGGCACCAAGTGGAACGACACGAACGGCGACGGCCGCCGCACGGACGACGAACAAGTCCTGGCGGGTTGGACGATCTACCTTGATCTCAACAACAACGGCCAGTTCGACGAAGGCGAACCGAACGACGTCACCGATGAAAACGGCGCGTACTCGTTCACGGGTCTTGCTGCGGATACCTACACCGTCGCCGAAGTATTGCAGGAGGGCTGGGAGCAAACGTATCCGGACGCTCCGCTCCGCGTGTTCGGCTTTGAAGATTTGCCGTTGGAGACGACCTACACGGTGGGCGAAACCTTCGACACCGTCGGCATGTTTGGCGCCGTCGCGCATGCCACGATGGAACCGTTCTTCTTCGTGCCGGGTCAATCGACGAGCAGCGGCTTTGCGCAAGTCGAAAACGAAGGCAACGCTGGCGACGAAGGCCACGAGTTGCTGGTCAACAACATCAACCTGACGTTCACGTTCGACGCGGCAGTGAGCGAACTTTCCATCCGGTTCGCCGATTTCGGCGGTTCGGAGAACCTCGGCGTCAACGGTGATCTGAGGATCGGCGAAATCAATGACTTCGACGGCCTGAACATCGGCGGCGCGCAGGTGACCGTCATCCAGGATCCCGAATCGAACCTGGGCACAATCATCGTTCAAGGTGCGATCACCTCTTTTACGATCGGCGGGCAAGAGTTCTTCATCGACCTGCTGCGACTCGATCAAGGCGGGCCCGGCGTGCATGTCGTCGAGGTCGGTCCGGAAACGACCATTGAAGGACTCGACTTCGGCAATCGCCAACCTGAGTGTGGCATTACGGGCACAAAGTTCGAGGATCTCGACGGCGACGGCGTCCGCGATCCGCAGGAGCCGGGCCTGCCGGGTGTGATCATCTATCTCGACTTGAACAACAACGGCATTCTCGATCGTGACGCGAATGGTCGCCCGAACGAACCGTTCCGCACGACGCTGCAAGACAATCCGGACACGCGTCCCGACGAATCCGGCCGCTACTTCTTCGACGGCCTCGACTGCGGTACGTACATCGTCCGCGAGGAAGTTCCCGACGGCTATGTGCAGACGGTGCCCGTCGTGTCGTTCACCGGCTCGACGAATTACGACGTCGGCAACGTGCCGGTCGATATCGCCAGCGGCGATTTCAACGGCGACGGTTTCGCCGACTTGGCCACGGCGAACGCCAGCAGCGGCAATGTCTCGATTCTGATCAACGACAAGACCGGACACTACTTGCCGGCCGTGCAATACAACGCCGGCGCGCAGCCGAGCGCCTTGATCGCCGCCGATCTTGATGGCGACCTGGATATCGATTTGGCGGTGTCCGTCCGCGGCAAGAGCGCGGTGGCGGTGCTGTTCAACAACGGCGCCGGCGTCTTCGCGCTGGCGGCCGAGTACCAAACCGGCAACGTGCCGGAAGACATCGCCGCCGGCGATTTCGACGGCGATGGCGACATCGACGTGGCCACGGCGAACATCCAGGATAGCTCGGTGACCGTACTGCTGAACGCAGGCAACGGTTCCTTCGGCGCGCCGGAAGCCTACGACGTGCCCGCGCTGCCTACGGCGCTCGTCGTGGCGGATTTCAACAACGACCACTTCCCCGACCTCGCGGTGACAAGTTTGGAAATTGGCGCTGTCACGGTGCTTCTGAATAAAGCCAATGGCGAAGGAACCTTCGGCGCGCTCGGTCCGTTCGACGCCGGGTTCGGCTCGCAATCGATCGCCGCTGGCGACTTCGATCAGAACGGCGACATCGATCTCGCCGTCGGCAACCAGTCCGGCGACGGTGGTGCGCGGATCGCGATCCTGATGAACCAAGGGGGCGTCGGCGCCAGCGTGAGCTTCGCCGAGCCGGTCACTTTCTTTGTCGCCAACAATCCCGCCGGCATTGCCGTTGGCGATTTCAACGGCGACGAGTATCCAGACCTGGCCGTCACGGATAGCGCGACGGGCGAAGTGCTGATCGTCCTGAACACGCAACAAGGCGCGTTCGGCGATCCGATCTCCTTCCCGGTGGGCACGTCGCCCGGCGCCGTTGTGACGGAGGATTTGAACAACGACAATCTGCTCGACCTGGCCGTCGCCAATGTCGAGTCGAACAACGTCACGGTATTGCTGCTTGGCGGCGAGCCGGGCGCACACGTGGTCGAATTGCCCTCCGGCACAATCGCCACGGGGCGCGACTTCGGCAACTTCCGCGAAGGAATCATCACCGGGCAGAAGTTCCACGACATGGACTGCGCCGGCGATCGCGATGAGAACGATCCCGGCCTCGCCGGCGTTACCATCTACATCGACGCCAACAACAACGGCGAGTTCGACGCAGGCGAATTGTTCGGCGTCACCGGCGAGAACGGCTTCTACGTCATCACCGGCGTCGGACCCGGCACGCACGTGGTCCGCGAAGTGGTTCCGGACGGTTACTTCCCGAGCTTCCCGGCTTCCGGCGTCCATCTGGTAACGATGGCAGTGAGCGGGCAGACCATCGCCGGCATCGATTTCGGCAACTTCACCAAGGTCGTGCTCCCCGATGGCGACGACTATATCTATGGTCACGCTGGCGACGACATCCTTTACGGCGACAACGTCATCGACAACCCGTGCGTCGTCAGCGTCGGCGGTAAGGATCATCTCTACGGCCTGGAAGGCAACGACACGCTCATCGGCCAGTTGAACGATGACACGTATCACTTCCTGCCGGCGCCTACCGCCGGCTCAGGCGATGAAATCGACACGGTCGTCGAACTGCCGGACGCCGGCACCGACGAACCGACCGACGAGGGCCGCCGCGATCGCCTCGACTTCAGCGCGCTCGGGCCGAACGAGCCGGTCATCATCGACCTCTCGGGCACGCCGCCCGCGTCGTTTACCGAGGCGAATCAGATCGCCGAACATCGCCGCACCGACGGCACGAGCGATACGCACAAGGTCGTGACCGACGTCTACGAGAACTTCGCCAACTTCGAGCAACTCGTCGGTGGCGCGTCGGACGACATTCTCGTCGGCAACGATCGCGACAACCTGCTCGACGGCCGCGATGGTTCCGACTACATGCAAGGGGGCGCCGGCGACGACACCTACGTGTTCGTGCTCGGCAATCCCGACGACGAAGACGAAATCATCGAAACCATCGGCAGCGATACGCTCGATTTCAGTCTGATCAACGTGCCGGTGATCGTCGATCTTTCCACGCCGCCAATCTTGTTGCCGGCGCCGATCGTGGCCCGTTACGGCACGCCGGAACGAACGGTCACCTCCACGGTGCCGGGCCTGTTCGAGAATGTGATTGGCACGCAGGCCGACGACATCATCCGCGGCAGCGACGAAGCCAACTCGCTGGCCGGCAGCGGCGGCGAAGATCAGATCAACGGTCTCGGCGGCGACGACGAACTGCTCGGCGGTGCGGACAACGACGACTACTTGTTCGAAAATAACTGGGGCAACGACACCATCATCGAGTTCGCCGGAGAAGGAGACGACGACACGCTCGATTTCTCCGCCGTAACGGTCGACCTCGTGTTCACCGTCGGACTCGGCTTCGTCACCGCCACCGACGGCGTCAACCTGGCCACGCATCCGGCCAACAACATCGAACGCCTCATCGGCGGCACGGGCAACGACACGCTCGTCGCGGCCGATACGCCGAACACCTGGATCATCGACGGCGTGAACTCCGGCACGCTCAACGGCGTGCACTTCTCCGACATGAACAACCTGACCGGCGGAGCGGATAGCGATACGTTCATCTTCCTGCCGGGAGGCAGCATCACCGGTTCGATCGACGGCGGCCTCGGCGACGACCTGATCCTCGGTGACAACGTCGCCACGATCTGGAACATCATCGCGGCCGACACCGGCAACGCCGGCATGGTCGCGCTCTTCCTCGGCATCGAGAATCTGCTCGGCGGCCTGGACGTCGATCAATTCAACTTCGCCGACGCAGCCACGCTCACCGGCAACATCGACGGCGGCGACGGCGACGATGTGTTCGACTACACCGCGTACAGCACGCCCGTCGAAGTCAATCTGCCATTGGGAACGTCGACTGGTGTCGGCAGCCACTCCCACATCGAACGCTTCCTCGGCGGCACGGCCAGCGACACGTTGATCGGCTACGACATTCCGAATATCTGGAATATCACCGCTCTTAACGCCGGCACGATTGGCGGCGTCACGTTCGATGGCTTCGAGAACCTCACCGGCGGCGTGGAGGCCGATGCCTTTGTCTTCGCCGACGGCGCAGGCGTGAATGGCGTGATCGACGGCGGTGCGGGCAGCGATACCCTCGATTACTCCGCGTACACCACGGCCGTGGAGATCAATCTCGGGGCCAGCACGGCGACCGGCACGGGCGGTGTCGCCGACATCGAGAACGCAATCGGCGGAACGGCGAGCGATACGCTCATTGGACCGGACGCGGCGACAACGTGGAACATCACGGCGCTCGACGCCGGCGATGTCGCCGGAATCACGTTCTCCAGCTTCGAGAACCTCAGCGGCGGCCTGGACGAGGATAGTTTCATCATCGCCGATGCGGCTGGCATCACCGGCACGATCGATGGCGGCGACGGCAGCGACACGCTCGACTTGAGCGCCGCGACCACGCCGGTGGAAGTCAACCTGAACGCGAATACCGCGACGTCAACAGGCGGCATCGCGAATCTCGAAGTCGTAATCGGTGGCGGCGACGTTGATACGCTGATTGCCACCGACGTGGTGAACCTCTGGACCTTGTCGGGCACGAATGCCGGCACGGTGAATTCCGTTGCCTTCCAAAGCTTTGAGAACCTCACGGGCGGGATTGACGCGGACGCCTTTGACTTCGGCGACGGCGCCGCGATCGACGGTCTGGTCGACGGCGGCGACGGCAACGATACGCTCGATTACACGGCGTATAATGCGAACGTCGAAGTCGATCTGCAAAACGCCACGGCCACTGGTACGGCCGGCATCGCCAACATCGAGAGCTTTATCGGCGGGGCTGGCGACGACTCGCTGATCGGCGCGAACGTCGCGAATGCTTGGAACTTGTCCGCGGCCAATGCCGGCGACGTGAACGGCGTGACATTCAGTAACTTCGAAAACCTGACCGGCGGAACCGACGTCGATGCCTTCACGTTGGCCGATGCCGCAACGCTGACCGGCACGATCGACGGCGGCGACGGGGACGACACGCTCGACTATGCCGCGTACACGACCCCGGTCGAAGTCGCGCTCGGCGCGAATTCCGCCACAGGTCTCGGTTCGTTCGCGAACATTGAGTCGTTTATCGGCGGCGCGGACAGCGACACGCTCGTCGGCGACGACATCGCGAACGCTTGGGATCTCACCGGAGCGAACGCTGGCGACGTGAACGGCGTCAACTTCACAGGCTTTGAGAACCTGACCGGCGGAACAGACGCTGATTCCTTCACGTTCGCTGATGCCGCGACCATCGACGGCGTGCTTGATGGCGGCGACGGCGACGACGCGATCGACTACTCCGCCTACGCCACGCCGGTCGAAGTGAACCTCGAACTCGGCACGGCCACCGGCACGGGCGGCATCGCCAACATCGAGAACTTCCTCGGCGGCGCCGGCAGCGATACGTTCATCGGTCCGAACGCGGCGAACACCTGGAACATCTCCGCGCAGAACGCCGGCGATGTGAACGGCGTCACGTTCGCCAGCTTCGAGAATCTGACCGGCGGCACGCTCGACGACCTGTACATCTTCGCCGATGGCGTCGGTGTCGACGCGGTGCTCGACGGGGAAGCGGGAACCGACACGCTCGATTACTCCGCCTACACCACCCCCGCCGAGATCAATTTAGCCGCCGGCACGGCGACCGGCACGGGCGGAATCGAGGACATCGAAGGTTGCCTCGATTGCACCGTGAACCTCACCCGACGCGTCAAGCCGCGCTCGTCACTGAACGGCCGACTCGGCGCGAACGAAACCATCGATCAACTCGGCCCGGCGAATCGGTTCGATCTGGACGAGCAACTCTTCGACTTCGACGACCTGCCGGGCTCTGCCACCGATGGCTACCGCAAGGCCGATCGTCCACAACGCGACGAGCTGCGGGCGATCGATGAGTTGATGCATTCCACCGGCAAATCGTGGTGGGGAGTGGACGAGACGCCCGCCGCTGGGCGACAATCGAAGCCAAATGGCAAACGCCGCTTGCTCGATTGAAAACGTCCGGATGAAACGCAATGAACGACCAGCCTGACGCCGCCCACTCGCCGGGCAAGGTGGTGATCACGTATTTGGAGATGCACGCGCGGCCGACGCAACTGAAACTTGAGCCGCCATCAGATGACTTGGCAATCGTGCAGGCGAAACCGCCGACGATTTCGTTTTACCGTTATCTTTACGACACGGTCGGCGGCGGCTGGCAATGGCGCGAGCGCCGCGTGATGTCGGAAGAAACACTCGGCGCCATCGTGCAACATCCCCTTGTGGAAACACACGTCCTCTACGCCGATGGCACGCCGGCGGGCTACGCGGAGTTGGACCGGCGGAAAGCGACCGAGATCGAACTCGCCTACTTCGGCCTGATGCCAGAATTCATCGGCCGCGGCCTGGGCCGCTATCTGCTCCACTGGACCATCGACCGCGCCTGGTCCTACGGTCCCCAACGCTTTTGGGTCCACACCTGCACGTTGGATCATCCCAAGGCACTGCCGAACTATGAAAGCGCCGGTTTCCGGCGGTACAAGGAGGAGGAGAAGTGAGGGGGAAGTAGTAAAGGAGAAGAGGAATTAAGGAGTGGAGGAGTTTTGAAAGAGCCCCAGAGGGGCGGCAGGTAATAGCCAGGCGCGCAAACGCCTGGAAACGTCGCGGCGGAAAACGTTGGAGCCCCAACGGGGCGACATACGTGTTCAATGTGTCGCCCCGTTGGGGCTCCGTCGGTATTCCGTAAATGTTCACCAGGGGTTCGCACCCCTGGCTATTACCTGCCGCCCCTCCGGGGCTCAACTTAAATTTCCTCTATTCCTCCTCTCCTTTACTCCTCCCACTACTCCTCCCACTACTCCTCCCACTACTCCTCCCACTACTCCTCCCACTACTCCTCCCACTACTCCTCCCACTACTCCTCCGTATCCTCTTCCTTCGGCAGCGGCGTAATCAGGATTCGGTCGATCCTGCGCCCGTCCATGTCGACTACTTCCAGCTTCATGCCGTTCCATTCAGCCATGTCGCCGATGCGGGGAATGCTGCCGAGCAGGAACAACATCAAGCCGGCCACTGTGGTGAAGCGCCTTGAGACGCTGACGTCGTCCGGTTTCACGCCGAGCTTGACCACGAGGTCGGCCACGCTTAAGCCGCCGTCGACCAGAAAGCTGCCGTCGTCGCGACGCACAAAATCCTGGGCGCGGTCGTCGCGATGTTCGTCCTGAATTTCACCGACCAACTCTTCCAGCACGTCTTCCATCGTCAGCATGCCGTCGGTGCCGCCGTGTTCGTCGAGCACGATCGCCAATTGCGTCCGCTGCGCCTGAAACATCTCCAGCAGCCGGTCGAGATGCAATGTCTCCGGCACGAACAGCGGCGGATGCAACATTTTGCGCAGGTCGATCTCCCAACCCAGGTGCAGGTAGCGGACCAGGTCCTTGATATGCACGTAGCCCAGAATGTGATCGAGGTCACGTTCGTAAATCGGCAGCCGGGAAAAGCCAGCCATCGCGATCGTGCCGATGATCTCGTCCGTCGGCGTGCTCACGTCGATCGCATCGAGATCGGTCCGCGGACGCATGATGTCGCGCACGGTGCGCTCACCAAGCCGCAGCGCGCCCATCGCCACCTTTTGCTCCAAGGGTTCGACCACTCCCTCGGCCGTGCCCGATTCGATCATGTGTTCGATGTCGTCGACCGAAACAGTGGCGGTTTTGGCGAGCGGCACGCGAAACAGCGCTAGCACGAACGACGTCGATTTTTCCAACACCCAGACCGCCGGGCGTCCGGCGCTGGCCAATAGCGACATCACCGGCGCGACGAATCGCGCCAGGGTCTCAGCATTCCGCAAGGCGACTTGCTTCGGAACCAGCTCGCCCAGAATCAGCGAGAAATAGGTGATCGCCACGACGACCAGCGAGAACGCAATTCCATGCTGATGCGCCTGGACGAACGGCCAAGGCGATTTTGCCAACGCGTCCGCCAGGTAGTCGACCAGTCGGGCGCCGCCGAAGGCCGCGGCCAGCGTACTCACCAGCGTGATGCCGACTTGCACCGTGGGCAGGAAGCGGTCCGGGTCGCGCGCCAACTCCAGCGCTCGCCGCGCCTTGCGGTCGCCGTCGTCGGCCAATTGTTCCAGGCGGTTCTTGCGTGCCGCAATAATGGCGATTTCCGCCCCGGCAAAGAAGCCGTTGGCCAGAATCAGCAGCAAGATCAGGAGGATTTCCCAAACGTATGGGGGCACCTGGACGGTCCTTCACCCTTTCGGAACGGAAAAATGTAACCACGCGGGCCGAGCGGCGGACGCGAAGCCGCTGGCCGGGGTAGCGACAGTTTAGCCCCCTCAGGCCGAAAAGGGAAACCGAGGTCCGCGGGACCGCGTCGGCTGCCGCCGTCATGCCGGTCGAACGGCACGATGCGTACAACCGGACGTCTCGCTTTGACCCCGTGCGGAGCGTGACCTATAGAAACTCTAGGGGCGTAGCCGACGGAGATCGGCCTGCGCTGCCTAGGCGGTACGCGTCGCGCCTGGATGGGCGGGCGGCGCGCGGACGCCGCGGGACCGCGCTCCGATTCAGCAGTCAGGTAAGTTTGGTATGGACGCACATCTCCCCTCATCCCCTTCGGATTCCGTCGACGACGATTTCGTCGCCGTGCTCGCGGAGCAACGCGCCAGGCTCCAGGAATTCGGCGCCCGCCGCCGCCAGCGCATACAAGATTTGGAAGGCGACTTGTGCGCGCGCGTCGAAAAAATCGCGCAATCGCTCGACGAACTCCGGCAAGACGCGCAGGGCAAGTTGACTCAAGCCGAGCAACAAGGCACAACCGCCGAGCAGACCCGGGCGGAGTTGGAAGCGCGGCTGGCCGAGATCGAACGCCGCGACTCGCAACTTTTGGAACTCAACGACACGCTGATCAAAGACCGCGCCGCGATCGCCGCCCGAGCCAGGCGAATTGCAGGACGCGTCCGTGCGCAACGCCGCACGTTGGTCGAACAGCGCCAGCAAGACAAAGTGAAGCTCGACGATTCCGCGGTGGCCGAAATCGCCTCGATGCGCGACGGCCTCGTGCAATTGCAGGCGGAACGCGAAAAACTTCAAGCCGAGCGCGATCAACTTGCGGTGCAGCTGCAAGCCCGGTCCGAAGAACGCGACCAGGCTCTGCGCGAACTGGAACCGCTACGTCCGTTGCCGGCGGAGCTCGACAGCATCCGCGCCGAGCTGAATGGCCTGCGTGGCGAACTGAAACACGATCAAGAAGCGTCGGCAAGCCTCGCGGCGGAACGCGATGAGCTGCGCACGGCCGTCGAGGCCGCGCGGCAACGTCAGGACGAAACGGCGAAGGAGCGCGAACAACTCACGGCCGCCGCAAGCGCGGCGCAAGAATCACTCCGTTCCCTGTCTGCGGAACGCGACGGGCTAGCCGTTGAACGCGATCGCCTCAAAGCAGAGCGCGACGGGATTGCCGTCGAACGCGATCGGCTCGCCACGGACGTCTCCAGCCTGCAAGGCGATGTCGAACAAGCCCGTCGCGCGCTGGCGGATTCCAGTGTCCAGGCGCAAGCGGTCGCCGAACTACAAGCGAAGCTCCAGCAAGCTGAACAAGAACGCCGCCAACTGCAGGAACGGCTGGAACAGACCGTTCAAACACAGGCCGCCGAACTCCAATCCGCGAAGGCCGAGGCCGCGGCTCTGACCGAAGAGCTCGCCAAATTCCGCGCCGCCGAACAACAGGCGGCCAGCGAACACGCTCGCTTGCATGGGCGCTGCGAGGAACTTGACTCGGCGCTCCTTAATGTCAAAGCGGAATTCGACCGCGAAACCGCCCAAGCGGCCTCGCGCGTGCAATCGCTGGAGCGCGACCTCGCCCGCGCCAAGGCCTCAGGCGCCGGGGATCAACAAGCGCAACAGGAGCTCGCCAAACGATTCGCCGATGCGGAAGCCGCCGCGAAACAGGCGCTCGCTGCACAACAGGCCGCCGAAACGCAAGCCGCGGACGTTGCCCGACAGCTCGAACAACTCCGCGAACAGGCCAGCTCGGCGAGTCATGCCACCGAAGAAGTGGCGTCATTGCGGACGGAAAACGCGAATCTCACAGAACAGCTCAGCGGACTGCTCGATGCCCGCACCAAATTGATCGCGCAATGTGCGGAACTCCAAGAGCGACTGGAAGAGGCGCCGCCGGCGGTGGCGGCAGTTGACGAAGACGTCGCCGAACGGATTCACGCGCTGGAGCGCCGCTACGAATTGGCGATGGAAGACGTTCGCGAGGAGAAAGCCCGCGCCGCGGAGTTGGAACAGAAGCTCGCCATCTCCCGCAAGAATGGCGGCACTCCCGCCCCGTCCGGCGCCGGCATGGATTGGGAGGCGCAGAAGCTCCGCATGCTCGCCATGCTGGAAGAGTATGACGACGGCGACGCGGAGCAAGCCCGTGAGCGCCTGACAATCCAAGGCACGCTGGACATCACCGATTCGGTCGTCGCTGACAAGGACCAGGAAATCGCCGAGCTGCGCAAGCTGCTCGAAGAACAAAGCAGCAACATCGGCAACGTCGCGGTCGGCGCTTCCGCGATCGCCCAGCTCATCGAATCCGACGAAGTCATCCAGCACGAGCGCGAACGGGCTCGCCAGTTGCAGACCGAATGGGAAGGCAAGATGCGGACCGCGGAAGTGGAAATCTCCGTGGAACGCGCCAAGCTAGCCCGCGAACGTTCCGACTTGGAGGAAAAACTCCGCGTCCTCGAGGAGCGCAGCGCTACGATGGGCGCCCAGACTCCCGCGGCCAACGCCGCGGCGAAGGAGCCCAAGCGCGGCCGCTGGTTGGAACGCCTCGGCCTGAAAGACGGCCCGCAGGGCTAAGGCCACGGCGTCTCGCGCTTCTGCCGCGTCCATCTACCGACGCGCCCATCTCGGCGTGTGGGAGGCGTCTCCGACGCCGATCGTTCATCGCTTTTTGCCGAACAGGCCGTGCGTCGTCGGCGAAGCCTTCTCCATCGGCGTCGGAGGCGCCTCCCACGGTCGAAAACGGTTTCGCCCTATTTTGCCGGGCCAAAGAATAGACACGACCTCGGGTTTTCTAGTAATCTGACGTTCTGCGCCTCGTAGCGATTCAAGAACACTGCTCCGCTGACGAACAGAACCGATGATGCTCTTTCCTCGTTACTCATTGCGCTGGGTGCTGGGCGGCACCGCTCTGGCGGGCTCTGCGCTCGTGGTCGTGCGGAGCGCCACGCAAGGCAGCGCCTGGGCCGTCGGCGTCACCGCCGGCATGGCCGGGCTCGCCGTGTTCCTGGCCGTCTATGCCTGGCTGTTTTTTCTGGTCTGGCTCGTTTCTGCGCTCTTGCGAACCCTCACGCGGAGTCGCACGCCGGAAGGGCGATCTCCCTTTGCCCCTCTGAATCCCTAAGGGAATCCGACGATGAGCTTCGCGACCACCTTCGTTCGCCGGGCCGTGCTATTCCTGGCCCTCGCGTGCGCGCCCTGGTATTCCGCGCAGCTTGCGGCGCAGACGCAATATGGCGTGGCGCAATCGCGTGGCGACGGCTACGTCTTCGAAGGCCAAAACGGCTGGCCGCTCGGGCAAGGCTATCGGCCTGTCCGCGTCCTGTTGCGTTCCGGCAAGGTGACCGGCAACGATCGGGAATTCACGATCGAAATTGAAAACCAGGACTACAACGGCCGCAAGTTCACGACCACCAGCGAGCGATTGACCATTCCCGCCGGTTCCCGCTCCGGGGAAGTCGTGATCACAGCGCCACAGACGGAATTGTGGGTCAACCAGCAATTCAAGATCTACGAGGGCGGGCGGCATCTGGATAAGCTGGACAATTACGCTTCGACCGGCAATTTGTACGCTTTTGGGTCGGGTCTCAGCCTGCCGTCGTTTCTTTGCATCTCGGATCAGGCTGTCGATACGTCGCTGCTGACCGAAGCGATGGACTTAGCGCGCGCCAATCAGCAGGGCGCAGTGGCCTACGGCAATCTCTCGACCAGCACCATCAACGGCCGCGCGCAGTATCCGACGGAACTGTTCACGCAGATACCCGGCGCGAGCCTGCCGAAACGCTGGGTGGACTACACCTCGCCGGACGTGATTTGCCTGCACGTCAACGAGCTCAAGAAACTCGCCGACACGCGGCCCGAAGCGCTTCAAGCGATTTGCCAGGCGACGTCCGCGGGCGGGAATCTCTGGATCTGGGGCGCCGGCGCGAACTGGGAGCGCCTGGCCGAAATCGAAGAGCGCACGGGGCTCTGGGGGCCGCACGCCGAGCCGTGGAAAGATGCGGACGTAAATAAGTTCGCCCAAGGGTTGGATAGCGCTTTCGCCGTTTCCCGCTCAGTCGACTACAGTATGCCCGGCGCGCCGGCGACGGCGAATGAATCGATCACCGGCGAAACGCCGCCGAATTTGTCGTTGCCACCGCCGAAAGCGCCGCCATTCCGCACGCGCCCTGCGCAGCTGGGAATGGTGTTGGTATTCCATGACGACAAGCCGATTGGCGCGAATCCGCCATCGTCCGAAGACGTCGCCAATTGGGTCTGGGCCACGAACACCGTAGGCGCCGACCGCATCTTGTCGCGCAAGCGGCTCGGGTTGTCGACGACGGACGACAATCCCGATTTCTGGAAGCAGATGATTCCCGGCGTCGGCCGCGCCCCGGTGACCGCGTTTCGCGTATTGATCACCGGCTTTGTGCTGGCTATTGGTCCGATCAACTACTACTGGCTGCGCCGCAAAGGAAAACTGCACCTGCTGTTAGCGGTAGTGCCGATCACCGCGATCGTCGTCACCGCGAGCCTGTTCGGCTACGCCTTGTTGACCGACGGCCTCCAAGTCCGCGTCCGTCCGCGTTCGTTCACGTCGATCGACCAGGCCAGGCGTCAGGCCGCCAGCACATCGCGCGTTACGTATTACGCGGGCCTGTCGCCCTCGGACGGCCTGGAGTTCGAAGACGATACGATGATTCAGCCGATTGATCCGAAAGTTTCGCAAGGGATGGCCTGGACCCGGCGCGATTTCGAGTGGGAAGGAAATCGCCAGCGCCTCGCCAGCGGCTGGCTCGCCTCGCGCACGCCGACGCAATTCCTCTTGATGCGAACGCGCCCCACGACCAATGGGCTGCGCATCACGCCCTCCACGGAAAATGCGCCGCCGGCCGTCGTGAATGCTTTGGGCGGGAACCTTCTGCATTTGGTGATGTGCGACGAACAAGGCCGACTCTTCAAGTGCGGTGAAACCGCGAAAGGGTCCGCCTGCCAATTGAAGGAAATCACGGAAGAGGACCTGCCAGAGATTCGCCGGTACTTCGCCGACCGCGCGCCCGTCCAAATGCAAGACGTGCAACTCACCGAGAATTCGTTTGGGAGCTCGCGCGTGTATTACTACGGACAGAGCAATGTGCCCGCCTCGCAATCAGACGGCATTCTGGAAAAGTCGCTCGCGAACGCCGCCGGAGCGATGACCACGCCAACGCTGCTCACTCCGCGAAACTACCTGGCCATCGTCGACCAATCCCCGGAACTCGACTACGGCGTCGAAACCGTCCAGCAGGAGCTCCCCCTCCACGTCATCCACGGAACCTGGTGAGGGAGAATGATGCATGAAAATGCTAGGCGGCGCAAGTTCCCACTGAAAACTGAACCCTGAAAACTTCAAACTAGCTCCCATGTCCCACCCCATGATCGAACTGCGAAACTTGCACCGCACGTTCGGGAGTACGCGCGCCGTGAACGATATTTCGTTCAGCGTGCCGAAGGGACATGTGTTCGGATACATCGGACCAAACGGCGCTGGCAAGACGACTAGCATGCGGATTCTCGCTACGCTCGACCAGCCCACCGCCGGCGATGCCTACATCGACGGTTTCTCCGTCGTCAACGATCCGGATCGCGTGCGTTACCGCCTGGGCTTCATGCCGGACTACTTCGGCACCTATGCCAATGTGAACGTCCGTGAATACCTCGATTTCTTCGCCCGAGCGTATGGCCTCCGCGGCAAGGATCGCACCCGGTCGTTGAGCTACGTGATGAGCTTCACCAAACTCGACACATTGGCCGAAAAGCCCATCAGCGGATTGTCGAAGGGCATGAAGCAACGGCTCTGCCTGGGGCGGGCGTTGATTCACAACCCCGCCGTGCTGGTTCTCGACGAGCCGGCCGCGGGTCTCGACCCCCGCGCGCGAATTCAGCTCCGCGAAATGATCCGCGCCCTTGCCGCGCATGGCAAAACCGTGCTCATCAGTTCGCACATCCTCACCGAACTGGCCGAGATGTGCGACACGGTTGGCATCATCGAACTGGGCCGCTTGCTCGCCGTCGGCTCGGTGAACGACATTCAAAAAACGCAGCAGCACCAGGCGCGCGTGCAAACGCAGATTCTGGGCGGCGCGGCCGCACTGGGCGAATGGCTCTCCGCGCGCGACGGCGTCCATAGCGTCGAAATCAGCGGCGAAAGCGCGATCTTCCTCCACGACGGCGATCGTCAGGCGGAAGTCTTGCTATTGAAAGAAATGGTCCAGGCCGGCTTCGCCGTCGCGGCCTTCGGTTCGCAGGACAAAAGCCTGGAAGAAGTCTTTCTCGACGTCACGCGCGGACACGTGCAATGACAATGACCTGGAACGTATGAGCACCCTCGAAGAAGCCATTACCGCTGTCGAAGTAATCGAGGACGAGTCGCGGCCGGACTCCGGCCTGTGGGGCCTGCTCGACCGCGCCGTGACGGCGATCAATCAGCGTTTGAACCCGATCCTGGTGAAAGAAGCCCGCCAGGCGCTCAAAAGTCGGCAGTTCACGGTCACGTTCACGCTAGTGCTGGCGGCCGCCTGGGGTTGGACCATGCTCGGCGTGGCGGTGGTCGGCCCGAGCATCTACTACGGCTCGTCGGGCTTATTCTTGTTCGGCGGATATTTTGTCATTCTGAATTTCGCGCTTCTCGTCGTGGTGCCGTTCAGCGCCTTCTGGTCGCTGGCCACGGAGCGCGCCGACGGCACGTATGAACTGCTCTCCGTCACCACGCTCACGCCGCGGCATGTCATCACCGGCAAGCTCGCCAGCGCCATGTTGCAGATGCTGGTCTACTATTCCGCGCTCGCTCCGTGTCTGGCGTTCACGTACCTACTGCGCGGCATCGACATCCCTCTGATCGGGATGGTGATGTTCTATATGTTCCACGGTTCGCTGGGGCTCTCGGCGATCGGTCTGCTCGTGGCCACGGCCACCAGCGAACGGCACTGGCAAGTCGTATTGTCCGTCTTCATGGTCGCTGGACTACTGTTGGTATTCTTCATCGCGTCCATGGCGGCGGTCAACATCGCCGAATTCAACGGCATTGCAATTAGCGATCCGGAATTCTGGATCGGCAATCTTGCCGTGCTGAGCGTGTTCTGGGGCTACTTCGCACTCGTCGTGCAGGCCTCCTCGGCCCAACTCGATTTCCCCAGCAACAATCGCAGCACCAAGCTCCGCGTGGTGATGCTGTTCCAACAACTGCTCTTCCTGGGCTGGATGACGTACGGCATCTACCTGTCCGAAGAACGAGCTTTCTTTGTGCTGCTCCTTACGTTTTCCGGCATCCATTGGGCCGTGATGGGCGCGTTCATGGTCGGCGAAGCCGGCGAGCTCTCGCTCCGAGTCCGCCGCCAACTGCCGCAAAGCTTCCTCGGCCGCGCCTTCTTCACCTGGTTTAACCCCGGCTCCGGCTCTGGATATGTCTTTGCGCTCGGCAGCTACCTGGCGTTGGTGGTGCTGACCGTTATTGCCGAAATGATCTGGCAGCAGGCCGCGCCGGCCAGCTACACCCAGTCGATGACGGTCACGTGGATGAAAGACTTCAATCCGCTGACCTTCGGCATGGTGATGTTCCTGTACCTGGCCGGCTATCTCGGACTGACGCGACTGATCATGCTCCTGCTGCGCCGCGCCGGCTGGGGGACCATGTTCATGTCGCTGCTGGTGACCATCCTGCTGATTCTCCTTGGCTGCGGGATCCCGCTCAGCATCCACTTGATGGAACCGTTCTGGCGCAGCGAATACTCGCTCGTCGAAGCCAGCAACCCGTTCTGGACGCTGATGGAAATGTCGGAAGACAGTCTGCCGATCAGCCAACAGCTCGCGGTCTTGGCCTTGCTCGGTTTACCGACCGGATTGATCGTGTTGCTCAACCTGCCGACCATCGCCCGCGAAGTGCAACAAGTTCGCGCTTCCAAACCGCGCCGCGTCGTCGAAGACGACAAATCGCTCCAACCCAGCGCCGAGCCACTCCGCAAAAACCCCTGGGACGACGGCCAACCCGCCAACGGTTAGTGCGTCTTCACCGCAGAGAGGCAGAGGGGAGAGCGAGTGGGACGTAGGGCGGGCCGCGCGCGGGCGAACTGCGTCAATTTTTTGCACGACGTCGCGCATCGCTAACTCTGCGCTCGTTCGAAACGTAAGGCCCGCCGATTTCAAAATAAAACGGCGGGCCTTAGATTTGCGATTCGCAGCGCCTTATCGAACGCGACGCCGCACTCGTCGACAGCGACTGTCTCGCGCACGGCCCGCCCTACCACGCTGAAAACTGAACACTTCAAACCCTACCTCAATTCTCACTAAACTCCGGCGGATACACCCGCTGATTGCCGGCCTCGTTCCCGCCCTTCATGCGCAGCATATAGTCCGCCAACTGGGCCGCGCGGCGGTCGACGTTGGCTTCGCCGAGCAGTAACAGCTTTTCGTCCAGCGACAGCGGCAGCGAATAGGCCAGGATGTCGGTCAGAATCCCGAGACTGACGTCGCTCGAAACGAACTGCTCGACTTGCTCTTGCATGTCCGGCAACAATGGCAGCGCGCGGCGAAACCCGTCCATCAGTTGCCGCTGAATGCGTTGCCGCTCTGCGGCGCCCTGCGGCGGGTATTCGTCGTCGATCACCTGCACCAGCGCCTCGCGGAAACTGTGCTCCGTTGGCAACTCCTCGAGCACTCGCACGCGCTTCAACCCCAGCAGCAACAAGTTGTAGCGTCCATCCGGCAACACGTGATGCGTCGCGATGCGTCCCAAGCAGGCCACCGGCTGCAACGCGGGCCGCCCTTCGTAGTTCGGTTCCCATCCCGGCGCGAGCAGCGCCATCGTGATCAGCTTGTCGCCCGCCAACGCGTCCTCGGTCATCTCCCGGTAGCGCGGCTCGAAGATATGCAGCGCCTGAATCACGTGCGGAAACAACACCACGTTCGGCAGCGGAAAGACCCGCGTCCGACCGGCGAAACCTTGAAAATCCGCGTTTTCCGAATCAGAGGACATAGGGGAGTAGGTGGAGTAGTTAGTAGGTGGAGTCGGCGAAGTAGGTAGTGAGTGAAGTAGTTTTTGAGCGGCGGTATGCATCGCTCATCGCTAGTTCTCCGCTCTCCGTGACTCCGTGGTGCAAAGCCTACTCCGCCGGGGGATCGAGGTGAATCTCTGGGATCAGTTCCGGATTGATGGTGATCTCCGGAAACGTCTCCGTCGCCGTGGCGACTTCCGCGAAGCACTGGTCCATCTCGCCGATGAATTTTTCCAGGTCGATGCCCATATGCACAGGCCGGTAGGCCGCCAGATAACTGCGGCTGCCATAGTAGACCTTCTTGGCGCCGCGAATATTGCCGTTGCCAAAATGATGCAACGCCACTGCGGCCTGGATCAGGCCCTGCATGAATTTGCGAGAGGGCCCGTGATCTTCCTGCCAAAGTTCTTCCCAGACCTCATGGGCCTCGAAGAACTCGCAATCATTGAAATACGCGACCCCCTGCAGGTACAGGGCGTCATATTCAGCCGCGGCCATCGACAGCTCCGCCCGGGGGTGCGCAAATTCCTCAACACGCCCGATTATAGAACCGGCTTGACGATGAAGCCATAACGCCCGTGTGCCGCGGCGGTGAGCGCCGCAATGGCGACTAGTTCGCGGACCAGAACTCTTCCAGCACGCCGGCCTTGCGAATCGCGGCCAGCAGCTCGTCCCGTGTGCCTTCCGCGTCCAGGTCTGACAGCGTCACGCGAATGGTCTTGTCGAGCGCGTCGACCTTGAGCTCGTTGAGGTCGTGCTGGCGACCAAACTTCTGTTGCAGCGCCGAGCGCACGGCCTGGGCCGCGTAATCAATGTCTCGCATAAGTGTCATCATGAAGGTGCTTGATCCTGACAAAAATGAGTATGGGACGTATCGCCGAAAGGTCCGGCGGATCGCGAACTGTTCCTAATGTGCTGCCTAGCAAGGCCTGAACCCAGCGCGCCAAAAACCGGCGGTGAGCAAAAGCCTTTCGATCGACCGTCCGTTCCGGACAGATCGCGTGGCCCGATGCTAAATCAGGGCCGCCAAGCAAGGGACCAAAATGGTGGTCCACCAAGCCGGGATGGCGAGAGAAAGAACCGGCCCCCAGAACCAGGCAAAAATCGGGGCCGCAACTGAAATCGGCAAACCAGATACCCGAAGTATAGCAGCGCCCAGGGGCAGGAGTAGGCCAAAACCGGGCCGGGCGCTCGGGGGCCTGTTAGAATCGGGGGCATGGACGCTAACCCGTACAAGTCACCGCCAGCCAGCGGGTCGGGCCATTCTCCAAGGCGGCGTGGACCTTTTCTGCGTTGGATGATGGTTTGCATAGGTCTGATCGCAATCGTCTACGGAGTCGTGGTTTCTCCGAATTCTGCCAGGCCAGGAACCGCGTGGGCCGCTTGGAAGCCTGGCCCTTATATTTCAGCGACTCTCATAGTTGCTTGTGGCGCGGTATTCGTTGTGGCAGGTCTCAGTCGTCGCTAGTCATTTCGTGCGAGCCAATCTGCACCACTTCCTCCGCCCGGGCAAACTTGTCAACCCTATTCCGGCAGGTTATCGTATAAGCCCACCAGCCAGGCCACTTTTTCCTTGGCTCAGCTGTTTTCGCCTCGTTTCCTGCTTAGGAGTCTGCTGTCATGGCGCGCCCCACCAGCCGTCGGACCTTTGTCAAAACCTCTGCCCTGGCGGGCGTCGGCTTCTGGGCGGCCGGCGGAGTCGCCCGAGCGCAGAGCAACTCACCGAACGAGAAAATTCAATTCGCGTCGATCGGCGTCACGGGCAAGGGCTCGAGCGATTCCGAAGACGCGGGCCAGAACGGCGATATGGTCGCCATCTGCGACATTGACGACAAGAACCTCGCGGCCGGCGCCGCCCGCTTCCCGAGCGCGGAGAAGTTTCATGACTTCCGCGAAATGCTCGACAAGATGGGCGATAAGATCGACGCCGTCACGGTCAGCACGCCCGATCACTGCCACGCCGTCGCCGCCTACAAGGCGATGAGCATGGGCAAGCATTGTTTCTGCCAGAAGCCGCTGACGCACTCGATTTACGAAGCCCGCCGCTTGGGCGAAGTCGCCCGCGAGAAGGGCGTCGCCACGCAGATGGGCAATCAAGGCACGTCGGAAGACGGCGTCCGCAAGGCGGCCGCGTTGCTGCAGGCCGGTGTGATCGGCACAGTCAAGGAAGTCCACGTTTGGACGAACCGACCGATCTGGCCGCAAGGCGGTCCCCGCCCAGCGGAATCGCCGATTCCCTCGAATCTGAAGTGGGAACTGTGGCTCGGCCCCGCGGCGTATCGCCCGTACTCGAACGGTTATCATCCGTTCGCGTGGCGCGGCTGGTGGGACTTCGGCACCGGCGCGTTGGGCGACATGGCGTGTCACACGTTCAACATGCCGTTCATGGGCCTGGGCTTGAAGAACCCGACCTCGGTCGTCGCCAAGACGGCCGGCCACAACAAGGACAGCTATCCGAAGTGGTCGATCATCGACTTCGAGTTCCCCGCCAACGACACTCGGCCAGCCCTCAAGGTCTCCTGGTACGACGGCGGTAAGCTGCCGGACGTCGCCATGTTCGGCGAAGGCCGCGCCCCGAAGGACAGCGGCTGTTTGATCGTCGGCGACCAGGGCAAGATCTACTCGCCGAACGACTACGGCGCGGAGTTTGAGTTGATCGACGCCGAAATGAAGGACGTGGAGTTCAAGAAGTCGCCCGGTCACTTTGACGAATGGGTCAACGCCATTCGCGGTGGCGAGCAGGCGATGAGCAATTTCTCGGACTACGCCGGCCCGCTCTCAGAAACCATCCTGCTCGGCAACCTAGCCGTCTGGGCGGACGGGAAGAAGATCGAATGGGATGCCAAGAATCTCAAAGCGACCAACGCCCCCGAGGTCGACAGCATCATCAAGAATGTCTACCGCGACGGCTATACGATCGACGGCTAGGTCGTTCCGTTTGAGCCTGTGAAATCAGCGCCGCGTACGCCAGAAGTGGGGTGCGCGGCGTTTTTTCGTTTTTGATTTAGAATCACAAGGTATCGCAATTTGACTGTGGGAGGCGTCTCCGACGCCGATGGAGAGAACTCTGCTGTACCGATCGATGCCGCCGAGCTGAACCACGTCCTGCGCATCGGCGTCGGAGACGCCTCCCACAGTCCGTTCGCGTGGCCGCGTCTCCTTGCTTGCCGGAACGGGCTCGCCGTAAGATTATCATTCGCCGCGCTGAAGTTTCGCGGTCCCTTTGGCTGATCACACGACCGCAATCATGAACATCCTCGTCATCGGAAACGGCGGGCGCGAGCACGCCTTGGCCTGGAAGCTCAAGCAAAGCCCTCGGGCCGACCGCGTGTTCGTCGCGCCGGGCAACGCCGGCACGGCGCTGGACGCCGAGAACGTCGATATCCGGGTCAACGATTTCCGACGGCTGATCAGTTTCGCCAAGGAAAATCAGGTCGGCCTCACCGTCGTCGGCCCGGAAGGGCCGTTGGCGGCCGGCATTGTCGACGCGTTCCAAGCCGAAGGCCTGCGAGTCTTTGGGCCCAACAAGGCGGCCGCCGAACTGGAGGGCAGCAAGGTCTTCTGCAAGGAACTCCTGCGGAACGCTGACGTCCCCACGGCCGACTACCAGGTGTTCCGCAGCGCGGAACGCGCGTCCACATTTCTCACCGACCGCGAAGACGTGCCGGTCGTGGTGAAAGCCGATGGCTTGGCCTCCGGCAAGGGCGTCTTCGTCTGCTCTGGCCGCGCGGAAGCACTGGCGGCTGTCGAGACCCTGTCGCGCTCGCGAGAGTTTGACGAGGCCGCCAAGTCGATCGTCATCGAAGAACGGCTCGACGGGCACGAGGCCAGCGTACTAGCGCTGACCGATGGCCGCACGATTCTCACCTTGCCGGCGTGCCAGGATCATAAGCCGGCCTTCGACGGCGACCGCGGACCGAACACGGGTGGCATGGGCGCTTATTGCCCCACGCCGCTGGTGACCGACCAGATGCTCCGCTGGATTGAGGAGCATGTGCTCGTGCCCACAGTGCACGCGATGAAGCGTGCGCGCCGGCCGTTTCGCGGCGTGCTGTACGCTGGGCTGATGATCACCAATCAAGGGCCCAAAGTGCTGGAGTACAACGTCCGCTTCGGCGATCCCGAGTGCCAGCCGCTGTTGTTGCGATTGAAAAGCGATCTGGTCGAACTGCTGGAAGCGGTCGCCGACGGCCGTCTCGATTCCATTGAACCTCCCGTGTGGGACGATCGGCCCAGCCTGTGCGTGGTGATGGCCAGCGAAGGCTACCCCGGCAAATACGTTACCGGGAAGGCGATCCGCGGTCTCGAAGACGCCGCGCAGGTGCCGGACGTGAAAGTCTTCCACGCTGGCACGGCCACGTCCGACGGCCGTGTGATGACCAGCGGCGGCCGCGTGCTGGGCGTGACGGCGCTCGGCAATTCCGTTTCGGCCGCCAAGTTGCAGGCCTACACCGCGGTAAAAAAAATCCGCTGGGAAGGCGCCTGGTGCCGCAAGGATATCTCCGACAAGGCGCTCCTCTACGCGCAGCCCGACGTGGCGGAATAGCCGCAAACACCAGCTCGTAGCGCCAGCGAGGGAGAGTGGACGTTAACGACCGTCAAATCGAATACGCCAAGCGGAACGTTCACTCGCAATCAAGTGCGTCTATCGCGAAGCGGAAGGTCGGCAGGGCGTACACGTCAAGCTATCATCGTCGCCCACTCTCCCTCGCTTGCGCTACGGGCTGGTGTGATAAACTCATTGCCAGCGACCGCAAACAACTTTCTGACGAGTTTCCATGCTCGAACAACTGCAACTGCTCGTCCGTTCCGGCGCCGGCTTGATGTCGTTGGAGTCGCATGACGAAGCCCGGGCCATCGCAATTGTGCGCAAGGCCGCTGAGGAGATGCAGGTTCCTCTCTTCGAATGGAGCATCACCACCGGACTGGAACAAACATTCCCCGCGCAAACCGGCACGGGCGCCAGCGCCGGCAAAGCAGAACAGGCCCTCGCGCATGTGATGCTGCGCAATTTCACGACCGGCTTCTATGTTTTTAAGG
>JAWXBP010000163.1 GCA_034440135.1 Planctomycetia bacterium | reverse complement strand
AAGCCTCGCTTCAGTCCGCGAATGATGACGGTGGCGGCTTAGCAGCGCTCGTAACCGATGTCGCGCAGCCCCGCGGCATGGCAGTCGATTCGGTGAATCAATTCGCCTATTGGACGGAGCCGGGCTCCCTGGCAATTCGCCGAGTGAGCCTCGACGGAAGCGACGTAGAAGAAACTGTGGCGGAAGTACGGAACGGCGCTGCAGGCATCGCAGTTGATCTCACGACGGGGAAGGTCTACTGGACGGACTCTGACAATTCGGAAATCAACGCTGCGATTCGTGGTGGCAAGATTCGCCGAGCGAATCTGGATGGCTCGCAACCTGAAGATGTCGTGGCGACCGACCTGCTGCACCCCGGGGGAATCGCCGTCGATTCGATCGAAAACAAGGTTTACTGGTCCGACGTCGAAGGCCATTTGGATGGCTCTGGAAGAATCCTCCGCGCAAATCTCGACGGCTCGAACGTGGAGACGCTGCTCACCGGCATAGACGAGGCCACTGGCCTGGCGCTCGATCAACGCGCCAGAACGCTGTATTGGGCCGAGAGTGCCACTGGTCGCATCCAGCGAGCCAACCTGGATGGCAGCGGTTTGGAGACGATACTGGAAGTGCCCGCGACGACGGTGGCGCTGAACGTCGAGACAGACACGCTCTATTGGACGGAAGGGTCCGGGAACGTGAAGCGCGCCCGGCTTGATGGCAGCGATCCGTTCACGATTGCGGCCGGTGTCGGCGAACCTTGGGGAATTGGTGTATTGCCACCGCTCTACTTCTCTTGGGACTTGAACAGCGATGGCGATTTCGCCGATGCCTTTGGCGAGAGTCCCTTCCTGACGTGGGAGCAGTTGGCTGGCTTCGGCATCGACGATGACGGCGAATACGAGATTGCGCTTCGAGTCGAAGATGGTGACGGCCAAACGGAAGAGGCGTCCGCAACAGTGTTGGTTGCGAACTCAGTACCTTCGCTCGTGTCAATTACCCTGTCGCCGGACACCATTTGTGAAGGCGACGGTTTCACAGGCGCGCCGGCATATAACGCCTTCGAAACGGTTTTCCCTGAAGCGGAAGGAACTTTCCCGTTCGCAATTGACAATTCCGGCCAAATCGCAGGCACTGTGTCGATCCCCAACCTGCATCAAGGTGGTTTCCTGCGTCTTATTGACGGAACTTTGCAGCCCATCGAGTTTCCTGGTCGCACTTACACGCAGCCATTAGGCATGAACAATCTTAGCGAGATTGTTGGCGACACAGCTGACGAATCCGGGCATTTTAAGCGAGGTTTCATTCGACGAGCAAATGGATCGTTTGAGGAGTTCGACATCCCAAATGTTGCCGGATTTCAAGTTAATGACATTAATGACCTCGGACAGGTTGTTGGTGTTGTCTCAACACTTGCAAATACCAGTCAAGTATTCGTTCGCGAGCCGCAGGGTCAGTTAAAGTTCTTCGTGATCCCCGCCATTGGCCAACACAATGCGTTCGGCATCAACAATTCTGGAATTGTTTCCGGAACTGATGGCTACGTGAGCTTCCTATTGAACACTGCCGACGGCAGCTCGACCGTTTTCGCATACCCCGGTGCCACGCAAACGCAATTCTCTGGGATCAACAACCGAGGACAGGTGGCCGGAATGTGGTTTACGGAAGGTGCTGGAGTGCACGGGTTCATTCTAAACCCCGACGGCACCTATTTCGGAATTGATTTTCCTGGTGCCCGCCATACAGAACTGCGAGCTGTCAACGATCGCGGACAAGTCACTGGTTATTATTCCCCGTTCCAAGGTTCGCCTCGGTCGGGATTCATTGGCACACCAGACTACGACGCTTCAAAGGTCGTGCAGCTCACTGGCACAGTTATTGATAATGGACTTAATGACACACATGAGCTCCTCGTTGATTGGGGAGACGGCAACCAGTCCACAGCGGTCGTTGACCCAGAGGCGCGAACCTTTTCCGGATCGCATGTTTATCTGGATGACGATCCCAGCGGCACGCCATCCGACCAATACATGATTAGCGTCACCGTTTCAGACGATGACGGCGGCGTGGCCAGTGACAGTGCGACCGTGATCGTGGAGAATGACGCTCCGTCGGGCCTGGTTCTTGACGCGCTTACGCCGATCGACCTGGGCGATTTAGCCACGCTGAACGGAGCATTCACGGATCCCGGAGTCCTGGACACGCACTCAATCTTGATTGACTGGGGGGACGGCCACACAACAACGATCCAGACCCAAGTGGGGACTCGCACGTTTGAGGCAACACACCCGTACCTCGAAAGCAACCCGGGAAACGAATTCACGATTTCGGTGATGGTGACCGACGACGATAGCGGAAGCGTGTTCGCCAGCACGACGCTCGTCATCCTCGACCGTCCACCGGCTATCGAGGATTTGACTATTTCCCCCGCAGTGGCGGACGAAGGCGAGTTGGTAACGGTCAGCGGTGCAATCGCGGACCCAGACCTGCTCGATACGCATACAGTCTCAGTCGACTGGGGCGACGGTAGCGCGACGGTGGCCGTTGTCGATCCGCAGTTGCGGACGTTTGCAGCGACCCACGCATATTTGGACGATGATCCGGGCGGTACTTCCGCCGATCAATATCCGATTGCCATTCGAGTTACCGACGATGATGGCAACTTCGCTGAGACGGCCACGAGCATCACCGTCGCCAATGTCGCTCCCACGCTTTCGATCGGCGATGTTCCGAACAAGATCAATGTGGGGGTGCCGTTCACGGTCACGGCGCAGGCGACCGACCCCAGCCCGCTCGACACCTTCACCTTCCTCTGGCAAGTCACGCGCGGCGGTCAGAGCGTGGCGGTCGCAGCGGGCGCGAGCTTCGCGTTTACACCGCTGGATGCGGGAGACTACGTGTTCACACTCGTCGGAACGGATGACGATCTGGGCGCGGCCGTGACGCAGCTTACGCTCACGGTCGGCCCGTGCTTGGTGCCAGGAGACACGAATGGCGATTGTGCGGTCGGCGTTGTGGACCTGAACAACGTCCGAAATCACTTTGGCGAGACCGGGCTCGGTGTGGTCGATCTGTCGTTCAACGCCCCGTCGCCGGGCACACTGCTGGATAAGGACGGCGTTGGCGTTGGCTTCACGCACCGGCTGCCAGGGACCGGCGATGGCTTGTCGAACACCGACGCCAACATGGACCTGGAACCTGGGATCAATGGTCGATTGCTGCTCAAGAGCACGAATGCAAACGCCAACGGTGGAGTGAATCTGGAAGCGCTGGAAGCGCCCGGCGTGTTGCAAGAGGGGATCGGCCAAGATGACTTCAATCTGACTGCGACCTTCCTGAACGTTCAATTGCCCAACAGCGGCGACCACCTGACGCTGTATGCAGGCACGGCGTGGAATAACACCGTGCGTGTCGGCTTTCATGAGTCGAATGTTTATCACATCGCGATCAATCGGGGGTTTGGAGACGAGATTCTGTATTCAACGGCGGTGAACGCCTTCGCGCCGGGCGACGACGTGACGCTGACGTTGTCGCGACGTATGGGCAACTGGTCCGTTTCGTGGCAGAATCACACCAACCCTGCTGCGAGCGGTGAGTCAACTGCCTTTGAATTGGCGTTTCTGAACGTCGAATTCGACTTGTACTTGGGCGTCCAACACACAAGTCCAACGACCACCGTGCAGCAGACCGCCACAATTGATAGCTTTACTCTGGATATCCTGCGACCAATCCCCGGCGACTCGAATGGCGACTTCATTGTGAACTTGATCGACCTGAACGCGGTGCGGAATAACTTTGGGACAAGTTTTCCAGCGCCGCAGGCAAGTAGGAGTGCCGACGACGTGACCGTTGGCAAACCGAAGAGTTTGGCGCGACCGGGAGCATCTAATTTGGTGGACGCGGTGTTTGCCCAGTTCGCCTCGAACGGTGCATTGAACGATTTGGCATCCGCGTGGCCCGCTTTGAAACGGCGGCGTGCGTGAGGCCGTTGCTAAGGCGAAACGGTTGGGACGAGCAGAGCGCCTCCGGCCGAATCGAAGCGCCGTTGGACAGTGTACGAAGATTGGTCATCGAGGAGACGCCCGGTAATGCTTTCGATTCGGTTGCGGCTCATGTTATTGTTGGCGACATTTGCGACCGCCGTTTACAGTTGGAGCGAGGCGCTTGCAGTTAACGATGATGCGCCGATTGTCGGAACAAGCTATGGCAGCCTTCGGCGGACGGCCAGCGCATTCCTCTGGGAGGACGGGAAAATCGTTGATTTGAGTGATCTCATCGATCCGGCGTCCGGCTCGCGACTGCTCCATGCCGAAGACCTCAACAATCGAGGCCAAATCGCGGGTTATGGCCGTTCCCCTGAGGGCAATGTCGCCGCGATTCTCCTCACCCCAGTGCCGGAGTCGAGTTCGCTGACACTTGTCCTGCTGCTCGTAGGCGGGCTGGCGATTCACTTCATCCGACGACGTGCGCTAGAAACAGCGACTTTGCTTCAATCCGCCGCGGCAAATAGCAGCGTCGTGTCCGCCGCCAAGCACCAGCCGGCGTCGGTTTTCCAGGGCGACGTCCCTTGACCGCCGTACTTGGGGTGTTCGCTGCTCCAGATCAATTCCCAGTGGCGTTTCGCCGGCGCGGCCAGCAACGGCTGTGACGGCGGCGTCACCGACAGGTCGCGGCCGAAGTTCGTCAGAATCAATCGATCGTAGCCTTCGTCGGTAAAATAGCGCAGCGCCAGCGCGTCCGTCGAGAACGCGACGCCGTCGAGCATGGTTGCGTCTTGCCGCTGAAGCACGGGGTCTGATTTGCGCAGCTGCAAAAGATCGACATGCAGACGATATTCATGCGCGTGCGATTGCCGTTCCGATAAATCGAGTTTGCATTGCTCGAACGTACGCCGCGCGCAGGGATCGGGCAACGTCGCCTGCATGTCCAGCGTGGCGAGACTCGGGAACTGGCTCAGGAACGATTTGCGGCCCTCCCACACGATGCGGCCCAGTTCTTCCGCGAGATCGGCGTAGTAGAGGAACGGGCTCGACGCACAGAATTCCTGGCCTTGCAGAAACATCGGCGTCTGCGGCATGAACAGCCAGAGCGCTGTTAGGGCGCGAAACCTTGCGGGGCTCGCCAATTGATGCAAACGCAGCCCGTAAGCGGAATTCGCGACCTGGTCGTGGTTCTGCAAGAATGAAACGAAGGACCACGCATCAAACCCGCGCGTGCCGGAGCCGCGTTCCTGCCCATTCACGCGGGCTTGCCCCTGATACAAGAACCCATGCCGCGCGGCGGTGACGAGCTCCTGGGCGTGCCCTGCGAAGTCGCGATAATAACCTTCGTTACGCCCCGTGGCGCAGACACGCGCGGAGTGATGAAAGTCGTCGTTCCAGATGGCGTCCATGCCGAAGCCGCCGCTCTTGGTTGCGCGCAAGTTGATGACGTCCTGCGGTTGGTTCTCCACGGATAGATGAATCCGCCGTCCTTTGGCCGCGGCGCGCGCAACCTCCGACATCTCCGCCAGAATGTGTCGCGGAGAGCAATCGGCGATCGCCTGCGTCGCGTCGAAGCGATAGCCGTCGAGGTGGAACTCCTCGATCCAATAGCGCACGTTGGTCAGGAAATAATCCCGAACGATGGCGGAATCGGCGTCGTCGAAATTGATCGCGGCGCCCCATTCGGTGACGTGGCGGTCGGTGAAGTAATGATCGGAGTACTGCGCCAGATAGTTGCCCACCGGCCCAAAATGGTTGTAGACGACGTCGAGAATCAAGCCGATGCCCAACTCGTGTGCATGATTCACGAACGCGCGGAAATCCTCCGGCGTTCCGTACAGCCGGCACGGCGCGAAAAGATTCACGCCGTCGTAGCCTCAGCCAAAGTCGCCAGCGAAATCGGCGATCGGCATGATTTCCAACGCTGTAATGCCGATCCGTGCTAGTTCAGCAAGCTCGGCTGCCGCGGCGCGCCACGTGCCTGCTGTCGTGAAGGTGCCGACGTGCAATTCGTAGATCACCTGGCCGCGGGGTTCGAGGCCATGCCAATCGCCATCGGTCCAGACGAATTGGTGCGGATCCACGACTTGCGACGGACCTTCCGGCCCTTGCGGCTGATAGTGGGACGCCGGGTCGGGAAACCAACGCGATTGACCGTGCGGACGAAAGGCATAGACCAAGCCCGGCTGGCCGTCGCACTCGCCAGCGTAGAAACCGTGCTCCTCCGCCGTCATGCGCACGACGGCGAGTTCCTGAGAAGCATTCGCGCGGTCGAGAATCACAACTTCCGCGGCAGTCCATTTCGGCGCCCAAACGCGAAATTGCACGCGCCCGTCCTGGTACTCAGCGCCAATCGGATATCTTCGTGGCGTAGGATCGTTACTCATAAATGAATACTCAATCGGCGAACTTCAGTGCGGAATGCGTACTTTGAGCAGCGAGGAAGCAAATCAGATTCCCCGCCTCCAAGTAGCCTGAGCATATCGACATCGTT